>JALOMU010000361.1 GCA_025455285.1 Flavihumibacter sp. | reverse complement strand
AACCACCACAGCCATTAACCTGGCAGCGAGTTTTGCCGTACTGGAATTTCGTACCCTGCTGGTGGATGCTGATCCCCAGGCGAACAGTACTACCGGAACAGGGTTCGATCTGCACAATATCACCCAGAGCCTGTACGACTGTATGGTAAATGGTACGCCGATCCGGGACGTGATCCTGAAATCGGATATTCCTCACCTGGATGTGGTACCATCGCATATCGACCTGGTGGGTGCTGAGATCGAGATGATCAATTATCCCAACCGGGAGAATGTATTAAAAGGTATCCTGGCGCCGGTACTGGATGACTATGATTTTATTGTTATTGACTGTTCCCCTTCGCTGGGACTTATTACAGTGAATGCATTAACTGCCGCTGATTCCGTGATCGTGCCCGTACAAACTGAGTTTTTTGCCCTGGAAGGATTGGGCAAATTGCTGAATACTATTAAAATTGTACAGAACCGGCTCAATCCGGAACTGGAAATCGAAGGAATCCTGATGACCATGTACGATGGCCGGCTGCGTTTATGCAACCAGGTAGTAAGTGAAGTTCGCCGCCATTTTGATGAATTGGTATTTAATACCATCGTACACCGCAACACCCGGATCAGTGAAGCACCTTCTGTAGGAAAACCGGTAATTCTCTATGACGCTTACAGTAAAGGATCCGTTAACTATCTGAATCTTGCCAAAGAAATCCTCCAGAAAAACAATATGACCCGCATCAGCCAGGAAGACCGTGTGATGGAAGAAGAAACAGAAGAGGAAGGAGAAGAATAACATTTTTCACTTTTGACGTTTGACTTTTCACATTTCACCTTTCACTTTTCACCTTTCACCTCTTATCATGACCAACCCAAATAAAAAAGACGCGCTCGGAAAAGGAATTCGTTCCTTATTGCAAAATATTGATGCCGATTTAAAAAACACCTCGGGGCAATTGAAACCCCAGGTGGTGGAACAGGCAACTTCCATGTCGCGTATCCCTATTACCCAGATCGAAACCAACCCCAAGCAACCGCGACGTGATTTTGATGAGCAGGCACTAAATGAACTGGCTGCCTCCATCAAAATACATGATATCATTCAGCCTATCACGGTTTCCAAACTGCCTTCGGGTAAATACCGGCTGATATCCGGGGAGCGACGTTTCCGCGCATCCAAAATTGCTGGATTAAAAGATTTACCTGCTTATATCCGCCAGGCTGATGACCAACAGTTACTTGAGTTGGCTTTGCTGGAAAATCTGCAGCGGGAAGACCTGAATGCCATTGAAGTAAGCCTGAGTTATAAGCGCATGATGGATGAGCTGAATTATACGCAGGAACAGGTGGCTGAACGAATGGGTAAGGAAAGAAGTACGGTAGCGAATTATATTCGTCTGCTGCGACTCCCACCCGATATCCAGGTAGCTGTTCGTAATGGCGATATCAGCATGGGACATGCTCGCGCATTGATTAATGTGGATCATGTAGATAAGCAACTCTATATTTTTAACGAAATCAAGAACAAGGGATTATCTGTTCGCCAGACAGAAGAACTGGTCCGTAAAATGTATAAAGAGGATAGTCCCGCTGTTAAAACTGCTCCAAAAACCAGCCTGCCGCCTGTATACAAGAAAATAGAGGATAATTTAGCATCCCATTTCAGCACAAAAGTGAAGCTGAACCATAACAAAAAAGGTCATGGCAGCATTACCCTGGAATATTATTCAATCCAGGAACTGAACAAACTGCTGGAAGCAATGGGTGTAACGGTGAATTAATTCATGAGCAGACTCCGACTGGCATTGTTGCTGACGATTTTCTCCGGATTCTTCTGGAGCAGGGAAGCCATTGCCCGTACATCCCCCCTACCTTTTTTTGATTGGCGCATGTGCTTTACTGTTAGCGATGCTTCACTTCCAAACCGCGATACCATACCTGCTAAATCGGATTCGCTGGCTCGTTCTGCCGATAGCCTTATGCAGGCTCCTAAAAACCTCCTGGCAGTTGTTGACAGCTCAGGGAAAGTAGCAGCTGCAGGAAAAGACACGGCGAAAACTGCCAAAAAAGTAAAAGCGCCCCATGATCCCCGGAAAGCCACCATTCGTTCCGCAATTATTCCCGGATGGGGGCAGATCTATAACAGAAAATACTGGAAAGTACCCCTTGTTTATGCTGCGCTGGGTATTACCGGCTATGTATTTTTTGATAATATCAAAACCTACCGGGAAGTGCGTTTTGCCTACCAGGTAACGGTGGGCAGGGATACTGCCAGTTGGGATAAAGTGGCGCCCTATCTCAGAGTTTTTGTTGAAAACAATGCAGCCTCCTCTCTCGACAACTACCGCCGGGAATTTCGACGAAACATTGATTATTCCGTATTGGTTTTTCTGCTTTTCTGGGGCCTTAATGTAGTTGATGCAACCGTGGATGCACACCTCAAAGAGTTTGATGTGAGTCCGGAATTGAGCATGAAACTCAAGCCCCTCCTGCCCAACAATACCTACCAGTTGGGCGTAGGTAATACAACCGGATTATCACTGGTGTTTGATATTCACAAGGCAAAGCCAGGCAGGCTTTGGGTGAAATAAAAGTGAAATGTGAGACGTGAGACGTGAGAAGGGAGACAGAGGAGAAGGGAGGCGGGAATAAGCTATCTTCCATTCCTCCATCTTCCATTGCCCCTCTTCCATTCCTCCTTATCTTTACGTCAAAAGTTGCCTAGTGCGCAACCAATCATAACTTCTAACTATCAATTTTTTACTTTGCAAATCGCACTCATAGGATACGGGAAAATGGGCCAGGCCATTGAAAAAATCGCACTTGAAAGAGGCCATATAATCGGACTTAAAATCGACGTCGACAATAGACATGAGCTAAATGAGGAAAAGCTTTCAGGCATTGATGTGGCCATCGAATTTACAAGTCCGCATAGCGCATTTGATAATATCATGGATCTTTTGAAATTCAACGTTCCTGTTGTATGTGGCTCAACCGGCTGGCTCGATAAGAAAGAAGCGGTGGATGAATACTGTTTGCAACAGCAGGGAGCTTTTCTGTATGCCAGCAATTATTCTGTTGGAGTAAATATCTTTTTTGAACTCAATAAAAAACTCGCGGAACTGATGACCAATCAGACAGAATACCGCGCTTCCATGGAGGAAATCCACCACACCCAGAAAAAAGACGCACCTTCCGGAACAGCTGTTACACTGGCGGAACAAATCCTGC
>JALOMU010000360.1 GCA_025455285.1 Flavihumibacter sp. | reverse complement strand
CATCAGCTTTTTGAAGTCCAGAAAGAAAGCTGGGCAGCGGATCCTGCGTATCTGGATTTTTTTGCCGGCAACCAGGATTGGCTGGTGCCTTATGCAGCCTTCTGTTACCTGAGAGATAAAAACGGCAGCTCTGATTTTACTGGCTGGATGGAATATAGCCAGTATGACCAGGAAGCCATTGAAAAGCTGGTGGCACCAAACAGTGAGGAGTATGCGCAAATCCAGTTTCACTATTACCTGCAATACCAGTTGCATGTTCAACTGAAAGCAGCTACCCGGTACGCGCATAAAAAAGGCATTATAGTAAAGGGCGATATTCCCATTGGTATATACCGGTATAGTTGTGATGCCTGGGTAGCGCCGGACTTGTACAATATGGACCAGCAGGCCGGTGCACCACCGGATGACTTTGCTATCAAAGGACAGAACTGGGGATTCCCTACCTATAACTGGCAGCAAATGCAAACGGATGACTTCACCTGGTGGAAACGACGCTTTGCCCAGATGAGTGATTATTTTGATGCCTTCCGCATCGATCATATTCTTGGCTTTTTCCGGATCTGGTCAATACCTTATCATTCAGTGGAAGGTATCATGGGCCGATTTGTACCTGCCATTGCTGTGCATAAAAACGAATTCCAGGAGCGGGGCATCTGGTTTGATCATACCCGCTACACACAGCCTTATATAACCGAAAATCTATTGAATGAACGATTCGGGGAAGTAGCCGGATTTGTAAAGGAAACCTTCCTGGATCCTACAGGCTACGGTCAATATTTTTTCAAACCTGCATTTGATACGCAGCGTAAAATAGAAAACTGGTTCATAACGGAAGAAGTAAGAGATACCAATAATTGGCTGCGCCAGGGATTATACGATCTGCACAGCAATATAATCCTGTTTGAACAGGAGGGCACCAATGGTACCCAATACCATTTCCGATTTGGCATGGAGCAGACCAGTTCTTTCCAGTCGATGGAATGGGATACGCAGGCCAAATTGAAGGAGCTCTATGTAAATTATTTCTATCGCCGCCAGGATGGATTCTGGATGGAAGAAGCTATGAACAAGTTACCTGCGTTGAAAGCCTCCACCAATATGCTGATTTGTGGTGAAGACCTGGGAATGGTACCGGGTTGCGTACCGGAGGTGATGAATCAACTCGGAATCCTCAGTCTGGAAATCCAGCGCATGCCGAAAAATCCGGATCGCGAATTTTTCCACCCGGATGATGCACCATATCTTGCTGTGGTAACACCTTCTACCCATGATATGAGTACCATTCGCGGTTGGTGGGAAGAAGACCGCGCTAAAACGCAACGTTTTTTCAATAACGAACTCGGTCAATGGGGAGATGCTCCTGCCTTCTGTGAAGCATGGATAAACAAACAGATCATCATTCAGCACCTGCATTCACCTGCTATGTGGAGTGTCTTCCAGTTACAGGATTTATTAGGAGGCGATGATCAGCTTCGTCGTACAAATGCGGCTGATGAACGCATCAATATTCCATCTAACCCCAAACATTACTGGCGGTACAGGATGCATATTTCACTGGAACAATTGATGAAGGAAAAAGCGTTTAACCACGACCTGAAAGAGCATATTAAAGTGAGCGGAAGAGCATAATGATGTAGGTTTGTGGTATGCGTGTGAGTTATTCCAAAACAAACCTTCCGTTTATACATCCTTTTACCATTTCAAAGGGAACCAAAACCCATCAACCTGCACTGGTGGTGGAACTTGATTTTAATGGCATCAAAGGTTACGGTGAAGCACCTGCTATCGCCTATTATAATATTCCTGTTGAGAAGATGGAGGCTGATCTGCTTGCAAAGAAAATCTTTGTAGAAAAGTTTGCCTTCACCACACCGGATCGTTATTGGCATTACCTGCATCATCTTTATCCGGCCAACGGATTTTTGGTAGCGGCACTTGATATCGCTGCCTGGGATCTGTTTGGTAAGATCAAACGCCAACCCTTGTATAGGTTGTTTGGAGGAGATCCTGCCAGTATGCCCATAACAGATTATACCATCGGTATTGACAGCATTGAAAAGATGGTAGCCAAAATGAAGGAAAAACCATGGCCGGTCTACAAAATCAAATTGGGTACCCAGCAAGATATCGAGATCATGAAAGCGCTCCGCGAGCATACGGATACACCCTTACGGATTGATGCCAATGCTGCCTGGACCAAAGAAGAGGCATTGGAAAAAATTACCGCCTTTGCAGACATGAATGTGGAGTTTATTGAACAGCCGCTGGCTAAAGATGACTGGGAAGGTATGGCATGGTTATACGAACGCTCCCCCTTACCGCTGGTGGCAGATGAATCCTGTGTGTTTGAAAAAGAGGTGGCCCGTTGCGCCGGACATTTTCATGGCATTAATATCAAGCTGACCAAGTGTACAGGAATCACTCCGGCTCTGCGTATGATTAAGGAGGCCCGTGAGTTGGGACTAAAAGTTATGTTAGGCTGCATGAATGAAAGCACGATTGGATCTGCCGCTCTCGCGCATTTAGCACCGCTGGCTGATTGGCTGGATATGGATGGGCCGCTGCTACTGGCAGAAGATATCGCCTCTGGTCTGCACTATGATTTTGGGAAGGTCACCCTGCCCGAAACACCTGGTTTGGGTATTACCATTACAGATTTTGGAAGAAATTTCGCGGAATCTTAATTTTGTAACCCTTTCCCAACGGGATGTAGCGCAGCCCGGTAGCGCGCTTCGTTCGGGACGAAGAGGCCGCTGGTTCGAATCCAGTCATCCCGACAATTAGCTTAAATCATCAGGTCAGACCCTGTGGTTACACACGGGTCTGCAGGGTTTTTCTTTGGGCGCAAACGCAGTGGGGCTACTGTTTACCCAATTGCTTTAAGAAGCTGGATCTGAAATCTCGCGGAGTCATTTTTTTCAATTTGTAAAACTGTTTATTGAAATTAACCGGTGAATTGAAGCCGCTGTCATAACTGATTTCTAAAATGGTTTTATCGGTTCCCTGTAACTGTTGGCAGGCATAACCGATCCTGACCTCCGTAAGAAACTGAACATAGGATTTCTGGGTTGATTTTTTGAAATAGCGGCAAAAGGCGGTTACGGTCATATGTGCAATTTCAGCTACCTCTTCCAGGGTTATTCGTTGCTGAAAGTTCCGGATGGTAAAATCAAACACATCATTCAATCGCTGTTTGTATTTATCATTCCGTGTAAATTGCTGT
>JALOMU010000359.1 GCA_025455285.1 Flavihumibacter sp. | reverse complement strand
TTCTTTTTACAATCCGTTCAACTGCTTTTTTACAGGCTTCTTCCGGTGACAGGCCATTGCGCATCATTTCCACAATGGTATGTGTTCCACAGATTCGTACAATCTCTTCTCCTACTCCCGTTGCGGTAGCTGCTCCCACTTCATTGTCCACAAATAAGCCGGCTCCAATAATGGGAGAATCTCCTACCCTGCCCGCCATTTTATAAGCCATCCCACTGGTGGAACAGGCGCCACTCAAATTACCATTCATATCCAAAGCGAGCATACCGATGGTATCATGATTATCCTGCTGACCAGGTACCTGCTTTTTTTGTTTGCGGTTTCTTTCTTCCAAATGCTCCACGGTAATCATCGGATCGTATTTGGATGTTTTCAACCAGTTCTTCCAGGCTTTTTCTGCTTCCGGAGTTAATAGATTTATTTTTTCAAATCCTTCTGATAAAGCGAATTTCAAATCCATTACCAGACGGGCTACTGACACAGGGTGTAAAATATGCTCCAGGCACATCACAGCTCCACAATTACCAAACTCATCCATCACGCAACTGTCAACGGTAACGCGACCATCACGATCAGGCAAACCACCGTAACCTACACTCTGGTCGGTTGGATCTGCTTCTGTAACATGAACTCCTTTTTCCAGCGCATCCAATGCTCGTCCATTGGCAGCCAGAATTTTCCAGGCAGCCGCATTGGCTTTTTGATTGGGTGCCCAGGTTTACTTTATTGGTTCCTGAAATACCCGAAATTCCTTGTTTCCCTACCAAAATTCCGAGTGATCCCAGTATGGAATGTTGCAAAAACCGTCTCCTTTCAAGCATATTAAATTCAAATTAGAAATCAAAGTAAAACATTTAAGCTGTTAAATGCTTATCCAATTCTGTACATTTATTCTTTAATTATCACGCTCTGATATGAAGCAGCTGTACTCTGTCCTGATATCGATTTTTGTTACTATATCTTCTCTCGCACAAACTCCTTTCAGCCAGGACTCTTCCTGGATCCGGGATCATTACATTAAAATAGAAAATTATATCCCCATGCGGGATGGGGCGCGCCTGTTTACATCTATTTACATGCCTACGGACAGTACCGAAAAACATCCCATATTGCTTTCCAGAACCCCTTATTCCTGTGCCCCCTATGGAACGGAGAACTGGCGTGCCTTCTGGGATACGCACCTCAAATATTACATGCGCGAAGGTTATATTATCGTTTTTCAGGATGTACGTGGCCGCTGGATGAGTGAAGGTAGTTTTGAAGACGTACGTCCCTTCAAAAAAAACAAATCCGCCACCGGTGAAATAGATGAAGCCAGCGATGCCTATGATGCAATCGACTGGCTGGTAAAAAATCTGCCCAATAACAATGGCCGGGTTGGCATAATGGGAATCTCCTATCCCGGATTTTATACCACCATGGCTGCAGCCAGTGGTCACCCTGCACTGAAAGCAGTGAGTCCGCAGGCACCTGTTACCGACTGGTACATGGGAGATGATTTCCATCACAATGGTGCACTAGCCCTGATGGATGGCTTTCTTTTTTATGCAGGCGGATTCGGTTACCCCAGGCCGTTACCTACACAAACTCCGCCCTTCAACACACTCAATATCCCTCGTACGGATAATTATTCCACCTTTCTTTCCATAGGCCCTCTATCCAATTTTTTAAAACTTACAGGTGATTCAATCAAATTCTGGAAAGACCTGTTTGAACATCCCGACTATGATAATTTCTGGAAAGAGCGGGATGCCAGAACAGCCATGTTTGACATCCAGCCTGCTGTTTTAACGGTTGGCGGTTTATATGATGCAGAAGATTGTTTCGGTGCCTGGAACCTGTATAAAGCTATTGAAAAACAGAACCCGGGAATCAATAATAAGCTGGTCATGGGTCCCTGGTATCACGGCCAGTGGGCTCGAGGTGATGGCAGTTCATTGGGTGCCATCCACTTTGGTAGCAAAACATCTGAATGGTACCAGAACCAAATTGAACTTCCCTTTTTTCAATACCACCTCAAAGGCAAGGGAAACCTGGACAACCTGGCAGAAGCTACCATCTTTTTTTCAGGTGAAAACAACTGGAAAAAACTGGAGCAATGGCCTCCCCGGCAAATGAATCCCACACCCCTTTATTTACAACCCTATGGAGGGCTGGACTGGATGCCGGTGTTTGGGAAAAAAGCACCTACAGAGTACATCAGCGATCCCAATAAACCGGTTCCCTATGCAGATGGTATTCATTTCAACAGAACAAGGGAGTATATGATCGATGACCAGCGTTTTGCGAGTCGCAGACCTGATGTGGTAAGCTTTATGACATCTGAATTGGATAGTAACTTAACATTGGCTGGTCCCGTAATTGCCGATCTCCTGGTTTCCATCAGCAGTACAGATGCAGACTTTGTTGTGAAACTTATTGATGTATTTCCGGATGATACCATTGCCGCATTAAGTGGCTTTCAACAATTGGTAAGAGGTGAAATAATACGGGGCAAATACCGTAAAAGTTTTGAAGTACCTGTTCCCTTCAAACCGAATAAACCGGAGCGCGTGAAATTTGAGTTACCGGATGTGGCGCATACCTTTAAAAAAGGCCATAAACTGATGATCCAGATCCAAAGTAGCTGGTTTCCATTAATGGATCGCAATCCGCAACAGTTCCTTAATATTTACGAAGCGAAGCCGGATGATTTTATTAAAGCAACCATCCGGATCCACCATGATGGAGAACAGGCTTCCAATATTCTTTTACCGGTTGTTACCGGGTCCTTTGGCAACAATTGAGCCTTTTAATTTTGTCACGATGATAGTGCCGATTTCTTTTCCTTGGGTAACACCATTTTCAATCGCATCCCGGAAATGAATTCCTCCGTAGAGTCTTGATATCGCAGCTTCCTGTGCCGCCTGCCGGAAGGATGTAAAGTTACGGGCAGGTAACTCAAACATGATTTCGGTGTCATCCGTGTAGGCAAAATCATCCCCCAGTAAATGCGTTAGCACTTCTGCTGCTGCTGCCGATATCACACTATGTCCGCTTGTATACTCTGGAAAGGGAGGTGTTTGCAACAAGGGCATCCATTTGGAATCAATCTGTCGGTTGATATAAGTCTCCGGACGGATACGATTGCTCCGATACTTCTCATCCCAGCAACTAATGAAACCATCCATTAAGGTAGCTGCGGTAATAACCTGCACAAAAATGGATTTACCTAAAGGAAGTTTTGCTTTGCTGCTGGCAATAGAGGCAATATTCATCCAGTGGCCACCCGGACTGATTTTTTTAAATCCCACATTCATATGTCCAGAGCTGGAAATCGCAAAGGGATTGCAATCCCAGAAGGCGGCTATCTCCTTTTGTTCCTGGTTGGCTGCATTGGCAACCTCGTAAACTTCCATAGCCAACTGATGAAATGAACTTGTTTTCTCCTGACTGAATGCGACTGGTGGCAATGGCTTACATTGTTCTCCTGAATCCAGCAGCATGGGTCGGATTATTCTCCAGTTAGGTTCTACCGCCTCAATATATGCAGGCGGAGTGGGATACCAGCTGCCGGGTTGTTTGGAAGGCGTATAGCGGATGCGTGCACTGAGTTTATTGTAATTATCGGTTTTACTAAAAGCCAGTACATGTGCAACATACTTTCGTGCAATCTCTTTGGAATACTCCAGCTTTGCCGCCGTTATTCCTTTTTTGCGATATTTTTCCTCGAAGGCAGTCAGTTGTTTTTCAAGCATAAACCCGGAAGGCAACAATTCCTTTCCTGCTTCATAGATGCAATAGATGGCTGTAAATCCAACATCCAGTTTTTTCACATCTGGATGGATCTCCAATTCACGATACTGCCTGAAAAAAGTTGACGGACGGGGAAGATCTTTGTTCAAGCTCGCCATGAAGTCATAGGCGCCCAGTATGGAGTAGGTATAAAATCGGGCAGCAGCT
>JALOMU010000358.1 GCA_025455285.1 Flavihumibacter sp. | reverse complement strand
ATTGCCCGGAAGCCTTGTAGAAGGCGGGATTCAGGTCCCGCCTTCTTTTTTGAACATAGTGTTGGAACAAGAAAAATTCCCTAAATTACGATAGTATAATCCCTCATATGACGGAAGAAGCACTCCTGCAAGCTTGTATTAATAATGAGCCGATGGCACAAAAAGAACTGTACCAAAAGTACAATTCGAAAATGCTGGCGGTATGTTACCGTTTCGCCCATAACCGGGAGGATGCGGAAGATATGCTGCAGGAAGGTTTTATAAAGGTATTCTCGCAGATCCATACCTTTCGCTCCCAGGGAGCATTGGAAGGATGGATTCGGAGAATCATGGTGCATACCTGTATCAACCACCTCAAGCGCAACAAGAAGTTCAATGAAAATGTAGATCTGATTCATGCCACCGGTTTGCAGGTTCGGGAGGAATCTATACCATCTATAGTACAGGCCAAACAGGTTATTGAATGCATTCGGATGCTGCCCATCGGCTACCGGACTGTTCTCAACCTCTATGCCCTGGAAGGTTATTCCCACAAAGAGATTGCGACCGTGCTGGATATTGAAGAAAGTACAAGTCGTTCTCAATATACCCGTGCCCGTCAGATGCTGGAAGAAATCCTGGTTAAGCGAAAAATTATTGCAAAACCCCTGGAGAAAGTGTCCTTATTAGCAGCGTTTGGACGCTAATAGTACTCTTAGTACTGGGGGTAGGGTTTGAAAATTAGGAGTCCCTAACCGGAAGTGTAATGGAGCAACATTTTTTTGAGGACGAATTTGAGCAGTTTCTTCGCGAAAATGCTGACCAGCATAGGATGTATCCTTCCGAAGCGGTGTGGACCAACGTATACCGGAAATTTCACCCAGGGAAACTCAGGCTGATGATAGCCATTTTGCTGTTACTGATTTTCTCCGGCATGTATTGGCTTTTTACAACCTCAGCATTACCGGTTTCCAAACCCAAAACAGCCGATGTAACCCTAATTGAAGAATCAACCTATCACGATCATTTTCCCTCTGTCACAGTTGATGATATCATAGCCAAACTAAGAGCAAAATCTTTTATGCCTCCCCTCACAATTGAGGCACCAGTAGCCCTGAAACCCCTTGGCATTCGCAGAGAGCTCAGACCATCGCTGGTAACCATTCCTACTGTTTTTTCAATAAATTTTGGATACTCTGACCAATTTTCAATGTCGCACTGGGACCTTGTATTACCCCGGCTTGATTTACCTGTCTATGACTTGAGCAGTGTGCCATTCAAAAAAGTAGTCGCACAAGTTGAAACCAGCATTTCAACAAATACAACAGAAGAAACAGAACAAACCGAATTGGTTTCATCCGATGTGGCGGCAAGAGAAGTTGTTGCACAGGAGGTCATTGTTGTGCCGGATCAACCCGTTTCCACGCATCCATCACTTCGCGAAGTGAGTTTATCCAAACCCACCAGTCGAACTACTACTTATGCAGGCCTTATTCCCGTTAAAGTAAAAACTGAACGAAAGACTAAATGGGAAAGTTCCATGCATTTTGTTCCTTCTGTTGGATACCGAAATTTGTTTGACAGTAAGAACTGGGTAACCTATGGCAACTCTCCGCTAATGGTGAGCCGCCTGAATGTAAACCAGTTTGTGGATCATAAACCAGCCATCGGCTTTGAACTTGGGGGAGGTATTCGCTACCGGCTGAACAAAGCGTTGGTATTGAAAACCGGACTGCAACTTAATCTTACCCGTTATAGTATTGGCGCATTCTCTCACGCAACAGAAAAAACTACGGTTGCACTCAACCCGGAACTGGGCTTCCGTCCGGACACTATGGTTGCCACTTCCAACCTCAGAAACCTGTCGGGCAATCGTCCTGAACGCGTAAATAACGCCTATTTACAGGTATCCATGCCCGTTGGAGCAGAATTGAAATTATTTGGTGACGATCGTCTGCAGGTAAACCTGGGGGGTAGTTTACAGCCCAGTTACCTGCTCAACACCAATCAGGTACAGCTGAGTGCAGATTTCAGCAACTATGTTAGTGAGCCATCCCTCTTGCGTCGCTGGAATATCGCCAGCAGCATGGAAGTTTTTGTTACCTATAATACTGGTAAAGTCAACTGGCAGATTGGGCCCCAATTCCGCTATAACCTGCTTTCCACTTTCAAAAAAGCCTATCCCATCAAGGAAAACCTGATGGAGTACGGACTTAAAATCGGTATAACCAGACCGATCCGTTAATTTTGTGTATGCAATTTTCAATTTGTAAACAACTGCTTGGCGGGTGGTTAATGGTTTCTTTTTTGCTGGGTTGTAAGGACTCCGGCAAATCTCCTGCTTCAGAAGAAAAACAATATTTCCCGGTTGCCGACTATGTTCGTTCCCAACTTCATGTGATTGACTCTTTGCAATTGCCTGTTACCCTTTATCGTTCCGGAGTTAATGGGTCCGACACCTTATTACTCTCAACAAAAGAATGTTTGGAAATGGCAGCACCCTTTCAGGATCCTGATATTACCGATCCGGCCGTTGCGACAAAATTTACCGAAACCAGTTTCGCGGATCAATCCATTCCGAGTGTAACCTTCAATTATACCACTAAGGATGAAAAATTGCCATTGAGGAGAGTGGATGTGGTGCTGCATCCTGATCCTGCGCTCTCAGAAAAAGTCAGAACTATTTACATGGAAAAAATGTACTCTAATGGTGATACTCTTATTGAAGAAAAACTGTTCTGGAACAATGATCATTATTACCAAATTCTGAGAACCAGCAGAGTCGGTTCCGCGCCTCCCACAATTTCCCAGGTGAAAGTTGTATGGGATCCAACTGAATAAGTAATGACTGCCGCTGAATTTCAACAAATCTCATCCACTATTCCTCTCTCTCCCGGCATTTATAAATATTATGATGACGGAAATACCCTCTTGTATGTGGGTAAAGCAAAAAGCCTGCGCAAGCGGGTCAGTTCCTATTTTTCCAAAACCTTCACCAGCTATAAAACGCATGAACTGGTTCAGCGGATTACACGGATTGAGTTTACTATTGTAGACACCGAACAGGACGCTTTCCTGTTGGAAAACGCGCTCATTAAGCAATTTCTGCCACGCTACAATATCGACCTGAAAGATGATAAAACCTATCCCTATCTGGTCATCAAAAAGGAACCTTTCCCCCGTGTTTTTCTAACTCGCCGCAAGATCAACGATGGATCTGAATACCTCGGCCCTTTTACTTCCGTTGGAA
>JALOMU010000357.1 GCA_025455285.1 Flavihumibacter sp. | reverse complement strand
CGGCGGAAGCTTTGAGCATCTCATTTTCTGTAAAACGATTTTTTTCTGCTTCATGTAGTCCCAGATAATATTGCATACTATCTGCCTGCTGTAGCCCTCCATAGGCAATTGCCGTTTGCAGGTAGATGCTGATGAGCTGTTCTGATAATCCGCCTGCTGTTGCAACGGGCAGTGCAAGTTTCAATTGTTCCAGGGCTGGTTTGAATGATCCGGTAGCATTATAAGCAATTGCGAGCGTGGCTCTTGCGCTGGCCATTTCTCCATCGAGGCCTAATGATTTACGCAGTGCGATACTCTGTTCCGCCAGGCGAATTGCTTCAGCAAAATCTTTTCTTCCAATAGAGATATTACTCAGGTTATTCAGGGCTGCTGACTGGGCATAGATGTTCTTTGAGCTGCCTGCAATATTCTGTGCTTTGCGGTAATAAATCAATCCGTTTGAAGTGTCCTTTGTTTTCAGGTAGGTATTACCGATATTAACCAGTGTATTTGATAGTTCGTAAGTACGGTTAAGGGATTCCAGCAACCCGGCACTTTTGGTTTGATAGTCGATGGCTTTCGAATAGTTTCCCATCGTGAAATACAAAGCTCCGATATTGCCCTGCACCTGGGCAGATTCAAATACCTTGTTCTCTTTTTCAAAATAAGCCAGGGCGGATGTGAAATGCAACATGGCACTGTCTAACTTGCCGGCCTTATAATAGCAATTACCTAATTTGAGCTGAATGGATGCCGTGCCGCTGGAATCTTTTAATGATTTTCGGATAGTCATGCCTGTGGACAGTTCTGTAATAGCGGCATCCAGATTTCCTTTGAGCAGCAGGGCTGTGCCATAGTCATTTCGGGCCTGCGCTTCGAGGCCTGGATTGGAGATCCTGGAGGACACTATTACCGCCTGCTGACCGTAATGAATAGCCGAATCTATAGAAACAGGCAGATAGGCCCAGCAGAGATCACTGAGTTGTTTAGCCTGTTCAGCAGGATTGGTGCTTTTCTCAAAAACAGCTTTGAGAGAATCTGTTTCGGAATTGTTTTGAGCCATTAACAGCAGTGCATTCAGCACAAAGGCCAATAGCAGTGCTGCTGGTTTAAAAACTATGTACATACGGTGTTTGGGTTCTTAGGTGAATTTAAACAATTCACACAAACGGAGAAGTGTATACGCAGTAATACGAAGAATTGCGTATTGCGGATGGACCGGATTGTCTGGATTTTTACTGAAAAATGTATTTCTCCATGAAAAAAATCCTATTCCTGTTATTACCAGCCAGTTTATTAGTAACCGAATCCGCATTTAGCCAGGTTACAGAAAAGGAAGCCAGTAAGTTTTTTGCTCCCAAAGGCAATCACCGATCCCCTTTCAAAGGTGAAACCGAAGCCTGTTTAACTAGTGTGAATTTGCAATTCAAACTTGCCTCACGTGAATACATTGAGAAGCGGGGGGCCGGCAATATTATTTCCTGGGCCTTCCTGGAGGGCATCGATGAACAATTGATGCAGGAGATTGCGAATGAATATTACGTGCGACTGGCTGCAAAGCTGAAAGAAAATGGTATTGGATTATCTGAGGAGTATCGTGAATCCGATTCCTACAAAAAATTAGTAGAGAAAAATTCAGACCGCAACCGGGAAGTCTTTAAGAAAAACTGGGGTGTGAGTCGCATCCTTACGGCCAATGAAGCCCCCTATATTGAATATCCCGTGGGTATGATGGGGCCCCATTCTTCTTTAGGTAATGATTTGAAGAAGCCGGTTGGGCAGGTTTTCATCACCATCGACTTCGCTGAATTTGTATTGAAGATTAGTCAGTCAGCCCGCGATATCCAGGGGATTACCACGACCAAATCAAAATCCACCCTGATCCCTCGGATCCGGATTGAAGGTGTATCCCAGGGGGCCAAGATGCGCGGCGATGGAAGTTATGCCCTGTTTACAGGCCGCAATTGGGGGTATACCAATGCCATCATGCCAAATGATAAGGCACTCCATTCGGATCTGGGTTATGCACTGGAAACACAGGCTAGTAAAGGCATGCCGGAAACGATGAAACGCTTCAAGTCTAATGTGGCGGGTGATATGGCAGCCATTTTCAGTGGCGGACTGGTAGGTAATGGTCGCGCTACAGGTGAGTTCACCTACACGGTAAAAGCTGATCCTGCCCTTTATAAAAAGGCAGTACTTGATGCGCTGGACAATTTCAATACTTACCTGGTAGCCTACATTAATTCAAATCGCTAGTGAAGTTGGTTTTTCCTGGCTCCTTATTCGGTCTTCTTTGTACTTCAACCGAATAATACATATATTGGCTGGAATTAATATTAATTCCAGCCAATTATAATATGAGCGATAACAGCGAGCAAATAAATCAACTCCTTGGTAAATTAGAACTGCTTTTAAAAAGGCATGAAGAATTTGCAAAGGAGATTTACCATCTTCGATATCAGATACAACAACTAAAGGAGGAAAAGCCATTTATTGGCGCGGAAAAATCAGTGGTTCGGGAAATTAAAGAATCCAGCGAACCTGCCAATCCGGTGAAACCTGCACAACAGGTAATCGAACCTTACCGGCCCCCCGCACCAACGATCATCAAGCCCAAAGAAAAATCCGACTGGGAGAAATTTATTGGTGAAAACCTGATCAATAAAATTGGTATTGTAATCACGGTTATTGGTGTTGCAATAGGTGCCAAATATGCCATCGATAAAGAACTTATTAGTCCGCTTACCCGTATTATTCTAGGTTACCTGGTAGGGTTGGGGCTTCTTGGTTTTTCAATAAAACTGAAAGAGAAATACGAAAGTTTCAGTGCTGTTTTATTAAGCGGAGCAATGGCGGTGATGTATTTCATCACCTACACAGCATATAGTATGTATGCATTGTTTCCACAATGGTTTGCCTTTCTGCTGATGCTGCTCTTTACCGTCTTTACGGTTGTGGCGGCCCTCCATTATAACCGGCAGGTGATTGCACTTGTCGGACTAGTCGGCGCTTACGCAGTACCCTTTTTACTCAGCGATGGTTCCGGTAAAGTGGGGATCCTTTTCTCCTATATGGCAATTATTAACCTTGGAATCCTCTCCATTGCAGTAAAAAAATACTGGAAACCTCTTTATTATGCTGCTTTTGGATTTACCTGGATAATCTATGCAAGCTGGTTTTCATTTTTTTATGTACAGCAACAACATTTTGCGTTATCGCTTCTTTTTCTAACGATCAATCTTATCCTTTT
>JALOMU010000356.1 GCA_025455285.1 Flavihumibacter sp. | reverse complement strand
TCCGGCGTTCCGGTTAGAAACAGTGTGCCTCTTTTAGTGCCGGTAAAATCAACCTTAAACCGAACTTTGTAATTGTCGAGTCCGGATACTTCAACTCCAGAGATGCGAATCTTTTCTCCTTTTACATCAAACTCTCTTCCTTTCAGTGTTCTGGTCAATAAGGTATCAATGGTACGATAATCATAGATCGCGTTGGTGGTCAGATTAAAGCCATCTCCATTGACAGTGCCACTAAGAGGTGGCAGGTGCTTGGTAGATGATGTATTGATGCTGTCGGAACTGATCTCCGGAAAACAGGATAAGCCTGCAATAAATTTCAACGTATCACCAGTTAAATTGATGGCACCCAGTTTAATCGAGTTGGCATTTAATTTCATAAACCCATAGGTGCTGAGCGGGATTTTCTTTCCTGCTTTTTCAGCCACCGGATTTAATACTTCATCAAACCGAAGATTGCGCATGTTCTGGTCTATTGTAGCACCATAAAAATTAACGGATGCTGCAATGCTGTCCATTACCTGCTGGGTAACATCATTGTTGAAAATGGTTACAACACATTTATCAATCGCCTGCACTTTCTCCACCCGGGTGCTGGTTTGCAACCGATAATCGGGAGTAAATTTCAAATCGGATACCAACTGAATATTCACTCTTCGCATCGGTTCTTCACCAAACCCACAACTTCCATTGATCCAGGGGGAAACCGATTGTCCCAATACACATACGGTTTTACTTCCGGCAATCTGGTACCGCCCATTCATGGTCATAGTTACCCGATTGTTCACACAACTGAACTGAAAGCCGGATCGAAGAAAGCGATACTTGTACCGGAAATCGCAACCACTTTGCAGATAAGCCGGCCATCCATCCGATGTAATGGTAGTAGGGGCTAATTGTTCTGCCTGCTGTAAAAAGGGTTTGACTACAATCTTAACAGGTATATGTATGACCGATTCTGTGAGTGGTGGTAATGTTTTTACAACAGGGGGCGGTGCAGCTGTTGCAGCTTTCTTACTGCTTCCACAGGAAGCAACTAATACAAACAGGGAAACTGTGCCAACAAGAAGGATTCGGTTACTCATAGTAGTTATCAAAGGATTTCATTTACATGGATACGGATATTTTCTGCTATTTTTTCAGTCGGTACATCATTGGCATCACCTCCAAAAGGGTCTTCAATTTCCTCCGCGATCAACTCCAGACTGGCAAGCACATAAAAGATAAAGGCTACCACCGGAATTACAAGATATCCTAGATTGAATACAAATCCAATCGGCAGTGTAATTACATAAATGAAAATGAATTTTTTGATGAATACACTATAGGAATATGGAATGGGTGTGTTTTTGATTCGTTCACAGGCACCACAGATATCAGTGAAAGATAGCAGTTCTGCATTAATGGTGATGAGCTGATCTCCCGTAATCACATTTTTCCGGTAGAGCTCCTGCACTCTTCGCATCATCAAGGCAGCTACCTGGTTGGGTAGGTGCCTTGATTGATCCACTGCCAATTCCGGATGATCAATTTCATCCAACGCCAGCCTTGTTTTCTCTGAGCGAAGATGATCTCTGAGCATGCTGGCATAGAGACCAATGCTCTTACGGAAAAAATTTCGGGTCACATGATCATCTACTGCCAACATACTGTCCAGCTTTAATGCAAGGTTGCGGGAATTATTGGTCAATGCTCCCCAAAGTTTTCTTCCTTCCCACCAGCGATCATATGCAGTATTGGTGCGAAATACCAGCAACATTGAAATCGCAAAACCAAGCAGGCTATGCATGATCGATACCTGCTTCAAATGACTGTTCTGCGACAACTTCAAAACTTCTACTTCCACATAAGCAACACCCCAGGAATACAGTGATATCAAGGCGATCAATGGCAGTAATTGCCGGATGGTATCCGCCTTGTGTAACTTAAACAGGACAGAGAGCCAGTCTTTGGTGTTATATGAAATCATTTTTTAGTTGGATTGGGTGGTAAATCGATAGCCACGTAAAAAATCCTGGATTCCCATTCTTTTCTTTCCCTGCAACTGCACTTCTTCCAGGTGAATATAGCCATCCGGCGCTGCAAATTTCAGGTAGGTGGATTGGTCGGTTTCAAATTGTCCGGGTGCAATTGCCGGTTGGGTTTTTTCTTTTTTTGTTTTAAATACTTTCAGGGTCTTACCTTCCAATGAAGTAAAGGCAGCAGGGTAGGGAGATAATCCCCTTACCAGGTTATGAATCGCATCTATGTGCTGAAACCAGTTGATATGACAGGTTTCTGTAAAAATCTTAGGCGCGTGTTTGGGTGGTTGTGTAGCATCTACGAGCCTGCCCTGTGGTATCTCCTTGATGCTTTCATTCGCAAGGCCTTCAATGGTTTTTACGAGCAAATTAGCTCCCAATTCTTTCATCCGGTCATGAACTGAACCTGCATCTTCATCTTCACCGATGGGTAGTCTTTCCTGCAATAAAATATTCCCGGTATCAATTTCATGCTGCAGTTTAAAGGTGGTTACTCCCGTTTCTTTTTCTCCATTGATCACAGCCCAGTTGATGGGGGCAGCTCCGCGATAATTGGGAAGTAATGAACCATGTACATTTATCGTTCCCATTGGTGGCCGGTTCCATACCATTTCAGGCAACATCCGGAATGCTACTACTACCTGCAGATCCGCTTTCCAGTTGTCAAGTGCTTCCAGGAAATGTGGATCGCGCAATTTTTCGGGTTGCAATACAGGGATATCATGCGTCAGCGCAAATGCTTTCACAGCACTGTGTTGTAATTGCAAGCCTCTGCCAGCCGGACGGTCAGGTGCTGTTACAACTCCAACGATCTTACATCCCGCGCGCACCAGTGCATCCAGGGAAGCAACTGCAAATTCCGGCGTGCCCATAAAAACAATTCGCAGAGAGCGATAATCCATACTGTTAAATTAATAAGAAGGGTTAGGGATAAATAAGGTAACGCGCACGAATCTTTTTGAAATTCTCCAATCCTGGTTGCCAGGATGCCCTGATCTCTTCCTCCGTTTTTCCTTCTTTGATCTGTTGCATCAACTGACTGTTACCTGCCAGTTTATTAAAGAAATAAGCTGTTGGTTCCGCATTCGGTTTGCCCAGGAAAAAGCTGGCTTTATCCGGGAACAGGCGATAGGCTTCCAGCAGGTAATCCAGTTGCATTTGGTTGTCAATTTTTGATAGCACCACTGCTGGCTCAGCAGCCAGGTTCCAACCATAACAG
>JALOMU010000355.1 GCA_025455285.1 Flavihumibacter sp. | reverse complement strand
TTTCACCTTCTCCCCTTTCACTACTTTCACCTTTCACGTTTCACCTTTCACTTCCTAATATTGAAAATAAATCTCCGTCGCCCCGTACCCATAATTCGGATGATACTGATTCACAAAATACTTCACCGGCTTGCGGAGGCGCAACAGGGAGTGTATCTCATCACGCAGCCTGCCTGATCCAAGGCCATGTATCACCGTTAACATGGGCTGAAAATGCGCCAGTGCCAACTCATAATATTTTTCAAATTCATCCACCTGGAATTGCAGGATCTCTGCATTGCTCATGTTCTTCCAGTTGTCGGTCAGCTTTTCAATATGCAGATCTACTACGGTACGTGCAGGAGGTAAATGTTGACGGGCTTTCGCAGCTTCATACACTTTATAACCGGCAGCCGCTAGTTTGCCCAATTCCATCTTCTCTTCCTCTACCTTATCCGGATAGGTTTTAAACAATTGGTACGAAAAAGTAGGTTCCCCCTTCTCCTGTAACTGCTGGATCCGTTGAAACAATTGCTTGGGCTTGAGTTTCAAAGAAGCCTCATAAAAAGGCGCTTTGTTCTTTACAGGCGTCAGCAATTGAAACTCAAAATGATAAGAGGGGGAATCATTCAAATTGGCGAAGGGAATATCGTGCAGGTAAAAATCCTGATGACTCAATACCTGATTCTTCAACTCGAAATCAGGCTCCCCGAAATAATTCAGTTTATAGGTAAACGCGTATCCCTCATCATTCTGGTTATGGAGATGGACTTTCAGCAGGCTTACTACCTCATCTCCAAAATCATCCTGCTCAAAAACCGGGATAAATGTAATCCAAACTCCATTGGGATCGCGCTTAGGCAATTGTTTGATCTTCTCCGTTGGAACCTGATCAATATAAGTTTTTGGAACCGGCTTTTTTTCCGGCACCAGCTTTTGTTTGGAAAACTGTTTAAAATACGGGTAATCGAGCTGATCGGTATAGGCAGGAAATTTCACGCCCCGCACATTAACCATCACCATCCGTTCATTGATGACTTCCACTACTTCCGCGTCTTCATTGGTAAGTCGAACTACTACTTTATCGCCCACTTCAAATTTCATGGCGCAAAGATAATCAACTTCCCGCCAGCTTGCTCTTGCGATACCCGTAGATGAAATAGATCAGTAATCCGGCTGCCATCCAACCGAAAAATACCAGCCAGCTCTTGGCAGGTATCTCGATCATCAGGTACAAACAGCAGAGCATGCCCAGTACCGGAATCAGGGAATATTTGCGGATAAAAGAAAATATGGCGATCAGCCAGGCTACCACCATAAACACGAGGAACAATACTTCCTGGTACCCTTCATTGTTGATATTACTAACGGCGAGCTGTATCCGCTCCCAGAACAAAATCGTAAACAGCAATACCACGACCGGTATAATAAACTGTGCATTGATATAAGGCAGGTTGAACCGTCCGGGTTTATTCGCCATACGGGGCAAAATCAGCACACCTCCGCACACCAGCACAAAGGCGAATAAGGTACCAATCGAGGTGAGATCCGTCATCAGCAGGTCATCCACAAACAAGACTGGAATACCAACCACCAATCCGGTTATAATAGTTGCGAACCAGGGTGTCTGGTATTTTTTATGAATTTTACTGAAAGATTTGGGCATCAATCCGTCTCTGCTCATACTCATCCAGATCCGTGGCTGACCAATCTGGAATACCAGCATCACACTGGTGGCGGCTACCACTGCGGAAATAGAAATAAAGGTACCGAGCTTCTGCATGTTGATGCTGTCAAACACAAATGCAAGAGGATCCGTAACACCCTTGAAATTCTCATAGTTTACTAATCCGGTTATCACCAGGGTAGTAATTACATAAATCACCGTACAGATGATCAGCGAATAAATCATGCCACGGGGCATATCGCGCTGGGGGTTCCGGCATTCTTCAGCTGTGGTGGAGATAGCATCAAACCCGATATACGCAAAGAATACTGCAGATACTCCTTTCAGCACACCTGTCATGCCATTGGGCAGGAAGGGCGACCAGTTACCAGTGAGGTCATCCGTAAAGATGATCCAGATCCCGATAGCCGCAATCAGGAGCAGGACTGCAATTTTTAATCCCACCATAAAATTGGCGGTGTTCTTACTTTCCTTGATCCCGATATAGGCCAGCATGGTTACCAGTACTACAATGATAAAGGCTGGCAGGTTGATAATAAAGGGAATCCCGGCAATTTTGGGTGCAGTAGCATAGATCATATCCTGCACCGGTTTGCCTTCCGCCAGGGCTGCTTCGTAGGCATGTTTGGCGGTCTGGTACCCGATTGTTAGATAATCAGGCAGGTTAACACCAAATACATTGGCAAGAATATTTTTGAAATAGGAGCTCCAGCTGATCGCCACTACAATATTTCCGATACTGTATTCCAGGATCAGGGCCCAGCCAAGGATCCAGGCGATTAGCTCACCAAAAGTTACGTAAGAATAGGTATAGGCACTACCGGATACAGGCACCCTTGAAGCGAATTCTGCATAACAAAGTGCCGTGAATCCGCAGGTAATGGCAGTAATGATAAAAAGAAAGATTACACCCGGGCCTCCATTATAAGCTGCAGCACCAATGGTGGAAAAGATGCCGGCTCCAATTACAGCCGCGATCCCCATTAGGGTAAGATCCCGCACCCCCAGCACTTTTCGCATGCCACCGTGACCATGATCATCGGCCAGTCCCTGTTCGTGATCCGCAATAATTTTCTCAATCGACTTTTTCCGGAAAAAAGAATTCGACATGCAGTGTCAGGTTTTAAGGGGCCAATATAGGGATTTCCTGTTGATCAGTAATCGCGTTGTACCAGGAAATGCGCCAGTTGACGAAGGGGTTCCTTGCGTTTGCTGAGTACGGCGATGTCATCCAGGTGCTGCAGAGCCTTCTCCATGAATTGGTTTTTGAGTTGCACCGCCCATTGGTCTACCCCGGTATTTTTATAAATATTAAGTACCTGCTGTACTTTATCCGGTGGGTTTGATTGCAAAAGCGCCTGCAGGTCCTGCTTGTCCTGGCCCTGGGCAGTTTCCAGCGCCCGAATCAGCAGGAATGTTTTTTTATTGGAAAGGATATCTCCCCCCACCTGTTTTCCGAATTTGGCCGGATCACCGAAACAATCCAGGTAATCATCCTGTACCTGGAAAGCGATGCCCAGGTTTTTTCCGAATTCATAGATATGATGAAGATTGCCCTCTCCTGCCCCGCCGAG
>JALOMU010000354.1 GCA_025455285.1 Flavihumibacter sp. | reverse complement strand
TTTGAAAAAATCATTCCCAAAGCTGAACACCTGGGTGTATTTACCCGATTGCTTGCAAGAAGTGCCACCGGGCAACCTATCACTACGTATACCAGTCATTTTCACCGGCCGGCACGCGGTAAGGAAATTCATATTGTGCTCGTTGATAATGGCAGATCAAGACAGTTAGGCAGGGAGGATTTTCGTAATTCGTTAAAGTGTATCCGTTGTGCTGCCTGCTTTAATACCTGCCCGGTTTACAGACGTAGCGGGGGACATAGTTATCATACCGCAGTTGCCGGACCAATTGGTTCTATTTTGAATCCTAACCTGGATATGAAGGCAAATGCTGATTTGCCATTTGCCTCCACGCTTTGTGGCTCCTGTTCGAATGTTTGTCCGGTTAAAATCAATATTCACGAACAACTTTGGAAATGGAGACAGGTAATCAGCGCAGAAGGTTTGTCAGACCCCTCCAAAAAAATGGGCATGAAACTCATGGCATGGGTACTGGCCCGACCAGGTGTTTATCGTTTTGCAGGAAAGACTGCCAGATGGGTGATTTCAAATCTTCCCTTCCTGGTAAAAAATAAATCCTGGAACCCCTGGTTCAAACAGCGGGAAATGCCGGAAGCGCCCAAACAGAGTTTTCAGGAGTGGTATAAAAAACAAAAACGTTCATGAGTAGCCGAAATCAAATACTGGAAGCGATTAAAAATGCACAACCGGCAATGAAACCATTGCCAGTATTGGATTATACAGTGGTAACACCCATCAAAGAGTTGATATCTTCTTTTGAACAATTTGTAAATGCCGTTGGAGGGAGGGTTCAGTTAGTTGATCAGGCTGCAGATCTTACCCTGGAAATTGAACATGCAAGACAGGAAGGCCGATTAATTTTAAACAGGCTGAATGGATTTTCAAGTGTAGATGAGATTTCACCGGATCTTACCGAATTGGAGAAACTCGATCGGGTCTATATCCTGGGAAGTCTGGGTGTTGCAGAGAACGGTGCGATTTGGGTGGAGGAAACGTCCATGGGTAACCGAATTTTACCTTTCATCGCACAAGAACTTGTATTGGTATTACGGGAAGAGGAGCTGGTTCCTACCATGCATGACGCGTATCAACGTATCCGGATTAATGAAGATGGCTTTGGTGTTTTTATTGCGGGCCCTTCTAAAACAGCAGATATTGAGCAATCCCTGGTAATTGGTGCACATGGCCCGGTTGCGCTTACTGTTTTGATCCTGAAATCCGGGTTGGCGGTGCCTGCTTAAATATTTTCTCCATCATTTCATATAACTTTGGATGTTTGGATTTCAATAATGCCGGGCGTTCAAAAAAGTATTCGGCAGCTACTGCAAAAAACTCTGTCTGGCTGGTTGCGCCATAGGGGTTGATATCCGATTCCTTCTCTTTGATTTCTTCTATTTTCCGGTGAATCAGCTTCAGCCAGGGCAGGCAATATTGTTTGGAGAGCAGTGCTTCAGGAATTCCGTCAACAGCGCCATCTGCCTTGTCAAGCAGATGTACAAATTCATGAATGGCCGTATTGTGTTTATCTGTTTTGTTGGAGAATCCTTCCCGTAAGGCCTGTTTGCTGAGGATCATTTTGTGGTTCATAACACCGGATCCAACCATACCCAGGATATTCCGGTCGCGGGATTTGGTATCAAATTCATGGTCAAAACTATCATTGTAAATCAACACGTCGGTAAGGTTGCTGTAATGCCATTCGGGAAATCCAAAGATGGGAATAACGGCACTGGCAGCAACCAGCACTCTGTCGGAGTCATAGATTTCTGTTCCTACAGGTGTAATACGCGTCTTACGCAGGAAATCTTCCACTTCAGTTTTAAATCGCGATTTATCGTTCTCTGGCAGGGATCGAAAATATGCCACCTCCTGTTCCAGGATCCCGGAAATATTAGCTGGTAGGGGTGTAGCATCCTGTTTTTTGCGATCTGCCTGTTTCCACCAGATGAGTGCCAGTATCAGCACTCCAAAAAATACAAGTCCAAACATATACAAATGTAACTACCCGTCGGGTAACCGACGGGTAGGGTAAACAGAAAAGCAGTTCACGCCCGAAAATCTACAATTCACTCCCCTGTTAAAATCTTAACAATTGTTCTAACTGTAATATCTCAAACTCTTTGTTATGCTAAACAAAACTATTCTACGATTTGCCCGTACATGGGCGCTGCCATTGCTTGCAGTATTATTTCTTGCCAGTTGTCAGAAAATGGGTCCTATTCCTCCACCATGGAAAAACCAGGCGAAGAAAAAAACAATCTGGGAAGTTGCTTCATCAGACGGACGTTTCAGTCTGCTTAAAGCGGCTGTAGCCCGTACTGGCCTGGTTCCTGCACTGAACGATAAAAAGGCGAACCTCACTGTATTTGCGCCTACAGATGATGCATTCAGAGCGGCTGGTTTCAGAACAGTATCAGATATCGCAAAAGCTCCTGTTGATGTGCTGAAAGCTATCTTATTGTATCATGTTGTTGGGGATGAAGTATTTGCTGCTGAAATCCCTCAGGCCAGCAATACCCCGGTTCCCAGTCTGAATGGTCAACCTTTATACGTTACCCGTACAAGTGCCGGAAATGTATTTATCAATGGTGTTAAAGTAATTATCGCTGATATTGATTGTTCCAATGGAGTGATTCATGTTGTAGATCGTGTACTCATTCCTGCTCCGGGAAATATTGTTGCGCTGGCATCCGGAAATACAAATCTTAGTTTCCTGGTGGCAGCAGTACTCCGCGCAGGTGCTACAGGTACTAATGTTGCTGCTATCCTCAGCAGCGATGGCCCGTTTACCGTATTCGCTCCTACCAATCAGGCATTTGCCGCAGCCGGATTAACTTCAGTTGAGGTAATTAACAATACCGATCCAGGCTTCCTGTTAAATGTGCTGGCATACCATGTAATTGTTGGTGCCCGGGTATTCAGTTCTGATCTGGTAGATGGTGATGATGTTCCCACTTTCCAGGGCAGTACATTGGAAATCAGTTTAGGATCCGGTGCAAGAGTAAAGGGTAATGCAAATGGTACAGCGTCTAATATTACCATTACAGACCTGCTTGCCACTAATGGAGTAGTGCATGTGATTGACCCCATTCATTCAACAACTCACTCCATTCTGTTCATCTTTTGCCTTTCGATTCTGTTACAAAAGGAAAATCTAGCATCATGAAAAAATTTATGACATCCCGCTTACTTCTGATCGCGGTGGCTTTATTCAGTGTATTTACATTCTCGGCTTGTTCTGACGATGACGATGACAATGAGCCGGCAGATCCAACTATTACAGATGTGGTTGCTACCAATCCGAATTTCTCCCTGCTCCTTGCTGCGGTTTCCAAAGCTGGATTAGCAGATGAGTTGGCGGCTCCCGGAAATCTGACTGTGTTTGCACCTGATAATGAAGCCTTCGCTGCAGCCGGTATCAACCAGGCCTTTATCAACAGCGCAACCCCACAGGCGTTGGCTGATATTCTGCTCTACCATGTAGTTGGCGCAAGAGTGGGTTCTGCAAACGTACCTGCAAGTGACAGCGTGCGTACACTTGGACAAAAATTAATCTTTGCTTCCAGGAACGCAAATGGAGTGTTTGTGAATGGAGTGTCTGTAAAAACTGCGGATGTAGCTGCCAGCAATGGTGTGATTCATGTAATCAGCAATGTGCTGATTCCGCCAACACTAACCATTGCGGGAATCGCAACAGGATCTCCTAATTTCTCTATCCTGGTTTCTGCTGTTACCAAAGCAGGGCTGGTGAATGCAATTAGCAGCCCAGGTAAATATACCGTGTTTGCACCTACTAACGCTGCCTTCCAGGCTGCCGGTGTAACCCAGGCAACAATCGACGGTATGACTGTAGCTGAAGTTACAGCAGTTGTTGCTCAGCACGTTATTGCTACCAACGTATATGCAAGCGACCTGATCAACAATGCTACTGCACCAACATTACGCAGCGGAACTACCCTGACTATTGGTACAAATCCGCCCAGCGTAAAAGTAACTGGCAGCAGCAGCACAGCGAGCAACGTAGTTACCACTACCCCTGGAGCTACATTTAATATCACTGCCACCAACGGTGTGGTTCATGTGATCGATCGCGTTATCCTGTAGAAAGATTGTAGTAGTTTTGATACTGCGGGGATGGCTAGATAGTTCCGGCTTTAACGCCGGAACTATCTTCTTACTTAACCTCTACCCATGTTTGCCCATAAATACAGACTCTGGTTCGCCCTTTTTCTTGGATGCTATTCTTACCTGAATACGCTCTATGCCGAAGTCTATACCTATTATCAGATTCAAGCTCCCTGGTATCTTAGCCTGCTTACCATTTTGCTGGTTACACTGGGAGTTTGGGAGTTGAACCGCGAACTCGATAACCGAATTCAGAAATCCTGGACTAACAAAACACAACTCACCCGAATCGGTATTTCTTTCCTTGCAGGAACCATCGCATCTGTATTAATCGCACTGGTTATCATTGCCATTACTGCAAGGGGCCTTGCAGGACTCAGAGGCGCTGCTGTTTCTCTCCCTATGAAGCTGACTACCATGTATGCTACCAGGATCAACCTGTTCTTGCACATCATTAATGCATTGTTTGTTTTCATTGGTAACCTCCGGCAAAAAGAAGTGGAAGCGGAAGCGCTCAAGAGAAACACTGCACAGGCACAACTTCAGATTATCCGAAACCAGATCAATCCCCATTTCCTTTTTAATAACCTGAATGTACTTTCGGGACTTCTAGTTAAAAACAACCCGGAGGCCAATGAGTTTGTTGAATCATTCGCTGCGGTTTATCGTTATTTATTAAGCAATCAGGATAAGGAATTGGTTTCTCTACGGTCGGAACTCGAGTTTATTCAGCCTTATATCTTCCTGTTAACCAAACGATTCCCCGAAAGTTTATCCATCTCCCTGTATGTTCAGGAAGGCGAAAAAGACAAGCGAATTGTACCTGGCGCTTTACAATTGTTGATCGAGAATGCCATCAAGCATAATATATTGTCTAAACAATTCCCACTGGTTATTGATATTTCAGTGAACGGAAACAACAGTTTGGTTGTTAGTAATAACCTGCAAATCAAAAGTCCCGTTGAACCGTCAACGCAAATAGGGCTTAATAATATCCGTCAGCGATATGAATTAAGTACCGGCCAGACGATCAGCATCAAAAAGGACGACCGGATTTTCAGTGTTCATTTACCATTAATAACCTAATCTCGTTTATTAATAACCTAATCTCGTTTATGCGAACGCTTATTGTTGAAGATGAGCCATTGGCTGCGGAACGTCTGACAGTACTCCTCCAACAATTGCGCCCGTCTGCGGTTGTAGCGGCTGTCACGGATAGTATTTCAGAAACCATTCAATGGCTGAATGAAAATCCATCACCTGACCTGATTCTCATGGATATTCAGCTCTCAGATGGACCATCCTTCGAAATTTTCAGAACAATCAAATCTCAATGTCCCATCATTCTGACTACCGCATTTGATTCTTATGCGATGGATGCATTCAAATTGATGAGCATTGATTATTTACTAAAACCTGTTACCAAATCTGCACTTAAACAGGCCCTCGACAAACTGGATCTTCTGTCAGGGAAAAATACGATCCTTACCAAGACCTATAAATCACGTTTTCTGGCCAGAATTGGCAGTCGCAGTTTCTTTATAGATACCGCCGATATCGCTTATTTCTCTGCCGACAATAAAATTGTATATTTAAACGCGCATGACGGTACTCGTTACATTGTAGACTACACGCTGGAAAGTCTGGAACTGGTGCTGGATCCACGACAGTTTTTCAGGCTAAACAGAAGTATCATTGTACAGGCATCCGCCATTCAACACATTAAACCATATATCAACAGCCGACTCAAACTCAATGTGAAA
>JALOMU010000353.1 GCA_025455285.1 Flavihumibacter sp. | reverse complement strand
AAATGACATCGGACAGCAAAAGTAAACAGATGCAACTTTGTTGCAAAATAATTTTTACCTTGCTTCACTCCCAAAGCTCTCGATCAATGTTATTGAATGAAGTTTATCCGCCGAAGGCGGATGGCACCGGTCGGGTAAAGAAATTTGTAAATTTGTGGTTATGAGTAAGAAGTCGATTTTTTTCCTGGTGTTTTTTGCCGTGCTCTTCGTAGGATTTGTATTAGCCATGAGTAAGCTGCTGCCGGGATTCGGGGAGGTTAAAATGCCGGTACTGAGTTATGTTCAACCCTTCCGGTTCAATGATCAGTATGGAAATTCCTTCAACCAGGAGAAGGTAAAGGGTAAGGTTTATGTAGCAGAATACTTTTTTACTACCTGCCCGGGTATTTGTCCGAAGATGAATAACAACATGAAAAAAGTATTCGAGACGTATAAGAACAATTCAGATTTCATGATCTTATCGCATTCAGTGGATCCTGCAACCGATACGGTAGCAAGGATGCGGGTGTATGCAGACTCCATGGGAGTCAACAATTCCAACTGGTTTTTCCTAACCGGTCCGAAAGACAGTTTATACCTGGCAGCAAGGGTAAGTTATTTACTAGATGATCCAAAAAACAACAATGAATACATCGAGGACCAGTTCATCCATACCCAGTTTTTCGCATTGGTTGACCGCGCAGGGAGAGTGCGTCGCATTTATGATGGTTTGAAAAAAGAGGAAGTGGATCAGATGATCAAGGACATACCTGTTTTACTGAAGGAGTCTCTAACAGATGCTTCGCGTTTGCCAAAAACAACTTTCTAATTACGTACACTATGCAGGAAGCAGTACAGGATATTTTGAAAAAAAATCAGTTGAGCATTACCGGTAGTCGGGTTAAGATTCTCGAATTGTTCCTGGAACAGCAGGGGGCTCTTGCACATGGAGATATCGAACGCAGAACCGGTGAAAAGTTTGATCGTGTTACGGTTTATCGGACACTTCAGGTATTTCTGAACAAAGGTATCATTCATACTATTCCTACATCAGATAATAGTGTGCTGTATGCATTGTGCAAAGATGATTGTGGAGAAGGCCATCACCATGATAATCATGTTCATTTTGTATGCGACGATTGTGGAACTACCATGTGCCTGGATGATGTAACGGTGCCGGTTATACGTTTACCTAAAGGATTTAAGTTCACTCAGATTCAGGTTGTTGTAAATGGAAGATGCAAAGACTGCAATCGGGATTAGTTTAAAAATAAAGCCCCGATGTAGACACACCGGGACTTTTGGTTAAGGCTCTGATTAGTAGCTATTTTAAGAATCTGTTCGGATTCGTAATTTCTTTCTAAGTGTTTTCTTGTACAAATATATTGTTATAAATCATTCTTTTCAAATTTTACCCATACCCTAATGTGGGTATTTTTTGGGACTGTTTAAAGTTTTTTCATCTCTGAAGCCACAAAGCCCATCAATGTTTTAACACGGGTGGGGCCCAGGTCAAAGGGTATACCGGCAGCCTGATACAAATCTGGCAGTGTACGGGTTCCTCCGAGGGAAAGGGCCCTGCTATAATTGTCAAGAGCCTCTTCTTTGTTCTCCTTAAACTGCATCCACATGCCAATCGCCCCAAGCTGCGCAATTCCATATTCAATATAATAAAAAGGAACCTCGAATAAATGAAGCTGACGCTGCCAGCTATATTTCCTGAATTCCTCCAACCCGCTTAGATCCAGTACACCTGTTGAAAACTCATCATTTACCTCTATCCATTTTGCAGCACGTTCTTCAACAGTATGTTGCGGGTTTTCATAAACCCAATGCTGGAACTTATCAATAATAGCAATCCAGGGAAAAATCGTAATCACTCTTTCCAGTTGGTGCTCTTTAGCTCGTTTCAGTTCTTCTGAATTGTTAAAAAAACTGTGCCAGTAATCCATGCTGAACAATTCCATACTCATACTTGCCACTTCAGCAATTTCCATTGGATATTCCTTAAACGCTGAAAGCCGCAGTGGGTGGGCAAGAAAGCTGTGAATGGCATGTCCGCCTTCGTGCACCATGGTGGTTACATCGTGCATTTGTCCGGCTGCATTCATAAAAATAAAGGGCGCACCACTTTCAGCAAGCGGACAATTATACCCACCAGGAGCTTTTCCCTTTCTGCTTTCGAGGTCTAAATGCCCCATCTTTTTCATGGTTATCAGGCATTCGGCAAACAAGGGCCGAAGTTGTTGAAAACAACTGATGGTTTTTTCCAGCAACTCTTCACCTGTTTTAAAAGGATGTAGCGGTTGAACACCTGCCGGCTCAGCCTCGGTATCCCAGGGACGAAGGGTATCCAGGCCTAGTTTTTCCTTTTTCTTCTTGTAGATTTCAGCAACCAGCGGAACCACATGCTGTTTTACAGCATCGTGGAAAGCGAAACAATCCTCTTTGGTATAATCAAAGCGGCCCATTTCTGCGAATTTATAATCGCGGTAATTGGCGAACCCGGCATTTAGTGCTATCTGGTGACGCTTCAGAACCAAACCCGTGAACAATTCATTTAACTGATTGCGATCCTGGTAACGGCGCTCCTGGATATTCCTGTAAACCGCTTCCCGCTTGGTTCGATCGGGATGCTCCAGAAATTTGGAAGCTTGCTGCAGGGTATATTCCTTGTCATCAATAGTGACGCTCATTTTTCCGGAAATGACTCCGTATTGTTGGGCCATCACCGATAAATCAGCTTGTAGTGGAATATTTTCTTCCCTATAAAGATCAATTGATTTCTTAACTGAACGCAGGTAAGTAAAATACTCTTTCTGATTGAGTGCTTTAGTATATTCATTACTGATCAGTTTTCGATTCAACTGATCGGCATAGGGCTGGATTTTCGGCTGAATCTCCATCACAAAAAAAGTGAAAGCCTCTTCCAGCTCCTTATTTTCCGTATCACAGGTCATCCGGATCTGTCTCCAGCAGGCGTCTTCACTAACCGCGGCTTCCAGTTCACTGCTGTCTGCCAGCCATTTTTCCAGTTCATCCAAAGAGTGAATGGGCCGGTCAAGCAGGTCTTTAAAATAAGGCTCCAGTATATCCCAGCTGGCAACTGTAAAATCAGCCGGCAGGAAATGCCTGGGAGTTTTCTGAATATTGGCAATCGACATACTAAATAAATTATTCTTCAGATTTTTTCTTGCGGGCAGTTTTCTTAGGCTTTTCTTCAGTTGCTTCGGTATCAACCGCATCTTCGGATGCTTTTTTAGGAGCTGCTTTTTTCTTTGCCT
>JALOMU010000008.1 GCA_025455285.1 Flavihumibacter sp. | reverse complement strand
GAGTGGTTATATGTTAAGTTATATTGTGGAAGTCGCACTGCGGAAAAGATTCTCACTGAAGCTCTGTATCCGCTGACGCAAAACCTGGAAAAGCAGGGTATGATTCAAAAATGGTTCTTTATCCGCTACCTGGATCCTCATTTCCATATTCGGTTCAGACTGCAACTCAGGGATCCGGAGCTGTTTGGAAAAGTCATTCAATTAGTTCATTCGTCCGTTTCTGAATTTGAACAACAGGGGTTAATCTGGAGAATCCAGTTGGATACCTACCAGCGCGAAACAGCGCGGTATGGAAGTAGCTCGATAGCAGCAGTCGAAACAATTTTTCATCAGAATAGTATTGCAACTGTGAATTGGTTAAGCAATACTCATGGAGATGAAAGAGAGCATGCCAGGTGGCTTTGGGGCTTGAAAGGAATTGATGTATTACTAAATTGTTTTGGATGGGATCTTGATAAGAAAACGGCATTATTAGAAAAACTAAAATCAGCTTTTGCGGAAGAATTTCATACAGGGAAACTCTTAAAGCAGCAGTTGGATTACCGGTACAGAAAATATCGCGATCAATTGAAGCTGGAGCTGGAATCCGCTACCGGAGCTGATTTCAGAGTTGCTGAAATGGAACCTTCAGTGCGCGAATTGTTACATCTTCAACAACAAAAGTTGCTGGAGCCAATCCTGGAAGAATTGGCAACAAGCCTGATACATATGCAATTGAACCGCTTGTTTCCATCGCAGCCGCGGCAGCATGAAATGATCTGTTATGATTTTTTATATCGTTATTATTATGCAGAAAAGATGCGAAAAAAACCTGTTCGTACCTAGAATACGTCAGTTGGTGTAATAGATAAGGTGGTGGCTGGTGGCCGGGATAGTTTCGTCAGATAATTCATTCATAAAAAATAAACTATCTGACAATGAGACCTGAGCAAATCAAATCCAGACTGAATATCCAGAAGAAAACTATCGCTATTATGGTGAAGCAGGCAGAAGTATCTACCAGCCAGCAGCCATATGTTAAGGGAAATGATATTCGATTTATACCTACGCTCATAGAAATTTGTAATACTACCAATCCAAGGCCAACAACGAAAGGGGGATTCTGATATTTTTTTGCAAAATTTGGTTGCTGTATTCAGAATTTGTAATTATATATGCGAAACAAATCTGAATGCAGGGAAACCTTTTGTCCAAGGTGGTAAGACACACTATTATTTGGCTTATCTGGATTGGAACAACCCAGGGGGTGTTCTATTACATGACAAGGGAAATAGATATTTTGTCGACTCTTACCAATTACACATCAAGTATTTCCTGGTTTTATTTTTGTCATTTTGCATTATTCAATGGCATTTTTTCAAACAAAGAAATCCGAATCAAAAGATTTGTTTTATTGGTTCTTTGTTTCCCTTTTTTTCATTTTTGCAGGGTAATTCCGGTTGTTATCGTTTCTAACTACGAACTTACTGTTGAACAGTTTACTTACAGATCGGACATCTCATTTTCGTTATCCTTTTTCATGCAATACGCAATATTTGCAATAGGATACTCTTATTTTGTTTACTCACTTGAAAGGCAAAAACGAATCCAGGAACTCGAATTAAATAACCGTCAGCTGGAAATCCAGCAACTACATACTGAATACAACTTTCTGAAAGCCCAGGTAAACCCACACTTTTTATATAATACATTGAATACACTGTTCTCTCATGCTCAGTATTATTCAGAAGAACTTGCCGATAACATCCTGAAATTGTCTGAAATCATGCGCTACAGTATAGAGGGACTAGATAAGGATAACGGCATGGTTAACCTTAAACAGGAAGTTCATCACCTCCAAAACCTGGTTGATATCCATCAGCTACGGTTTTCCAACGAACTCCAGATCGATTTTGCAGTAACCGGGCCAGTTGGAGATTTTACCATTCCACCACTGGTATTCATTACCTTTGTCGAAAATGCGCTTAAATACGGAGAATTAAAAAACAGTTCCCATCCTTTGGTAATCCGGTTGGATGCCTATCAGGACAGGATTCGTTTTTATTGCCGTAATAAGAAAAAGAAAAAAGTGTTTGAGAAAAGCAGTGGAATAGGTATTCAGAATGTATTGAAACGACTGGATGTTTCCTACAAAGGGAAATATGAAGTGACTACAAACAATGAGGATGAATTCTATACACTGGAGTTAACCTTATATGTATGATATCGTATGGTTAGATGCATGATTATCGATGATGAAAAGGCAGCAATTGACGTGCTGGTTAATTATGTTTCCAAGATTGAACACCTGGAACTGATTGCTACTTCCACCAATCCCATTACTGGTATTGATCTGATCAACAGGCATAAGCCTGATCTTGTTTTTCTCGATATCCAGATGGAAGAAATGAGTGGCATTGATATCCTTAAAATTGTAGGAAATCATACGCGGGTTATCTTGTGTACTGCTTATTCTGATTTTGCATTGGATGCATTTGATTATGAAGCGGTAGATTATCTGATGAAACCAATTGCATTTCCTCGTTTTATGAAAGCCGTGCAACGTGCTGTAGGAATTATCATGGCAGGTAAGGTGGCGGTTGTTGATACGATTCCGAATGATTACATTTTTGTGAAAACGGAACAAAGAGGAAAACTTGTAAAAATCAATTATGATGAAATTGATTTTATTGAGGGACAAAAAAATTACGTTGCCTTTCACAAAGGCAAAGAAAAAATTCTGACCCTGCTTAATTTAAAAGATATAGAGGATCGGTTACCCAAAAATATATTTGTACGTGTACATCGCTCATTTATTGTGCCGTTTAAAAATATTGTTTCCATAGAAAATAATATTCTCAAATTACGGAACCGGGTGGAACAAGTACCTATTGGTGATATTTATAAGGATCAACTGGTATCCCGTACCAGGGATAGTACCATGAAATAGGGAATATGTCCTTATAAATGGCCAGTTAGTGTATTAAACTTAAATTTTGGGAATACCGCATTTACTTTTATCCTGTAAATAAAAGTTATGCATGTCAACCCATATCCTGTTGATTTTTCCACGCCAACTTCACCAGGTATTTCAAAAGATATTATCAGCCAGATCAAAACGATTGAGCACACAATCAATATTGGCAATGCTGTAAACGATTCACTTTTCCTCGGAAAACTCGGATTGTCACTCTATCATTATACCTGTTTTGAGTATACTGGTGCCGAAGAACATATTGAAAAAGGCCGCAATTACCTGGATGAAGTATTTAGTCATTTCAACGAGAGTGGTAGTTCTTTGCTGAATCCTTCCTTAAGTACTGGATTAGGAGGGTTTATGTCGCTCCTGAACTATCTTACTAAAAAACAATACATCTATCAGGATCTCCATGAGTTTGAGGAGATTGATAAATTTTTATTGAAACAGGCACTTCATCAGGTTGAGCATGATTTCAATGATTACCTGCATGGTGCTTTTGGAGTACTTAATTATTTTATTGATAGATTACCAGATCCTGCCATTCAGCTGCATGCAGAATGTCTGATTGAAGCAATTCTTAGAAAAGTAGTTCACAATAAACAGGGTAGTTTTATCAGGAACTATATCATTTCCAAAGAAGAAACCAGTGAAATCAATCTTAGTTTATCGCATGGACAAACAGGCTTTATCCTGGTATTGTTAAAAGCGTTTGAAGAGGGATTGCTTTTTGAGCACTTACATGATACCATTCGTTCCATGATTTCTCTGCTCTTGAAACAGACAATGCCAACTGATCCTGAAAATAACAGGCATTCCATTTTCCCGAATTCCGTTCATGAAGCAACCAAAGAAAAAACATATAACAACAGGCTGGCCTGGTGTTATGGAGATTTGAACCAAGCCTTCATGCTCTATAAAGTAGGTTTAAGCTTTGGTATAAACCAATACATAGAAATTGCTGATTTGATCGGTGCCAGCTCACTGGAACGCTTAGATGCTTCCTCCACTATGTGCGTAGACGCCCAGTTTTGTCATGGAGCTGCTGGTATTGCTGCCATGTACAATTCCTTATCCGCCGTCAGCGGTCATGCTTACTATAAAAAAGCATCAGCTACCTGGATACAACGATGCCTGGAATTATTGAAACGTGGGCATATAAATCTGGATTACAATGATCGGGACCTTTCTCTCCTGGAAGGTTTGCCAGGTATTTCACTGGTGCTGCAGGATGCTGTATATCCGAATAAAGGACAATGGAAAGAATTCTTTTTGATAAGCTAATGTACCATTAAACCTGTGGCCTGCTCATCCGGAGGGCTTCTTCCGAATGAGTGGGCCACCTATGAAATTTTATTGTTCCTTGTTCTTCTTGCCTCCAAAAATCTTTCTCAGTATTCCCTTTTTCTTTGGTTCCTCAGCAGCTGTATCAGGTGTTTTCTTATCGGTTTTCTTTTCTGATTGCCGCGCTTCCTTCAACACATCCTTTTCTTCATTAGGAATCTCTGATTCAATGGGTACATAGCTATCATCCGGATCCATCAGGTATTGATCAGCTGCTCCATTACCCTGGTCTTCACCTTCCGCACCAGGTAGGGGTGCCTGATCAATTATGTTCATGTAATCGTACATGACTTCATTGCGCATTTGTTCTGGTTGCGCAAAACGGGCGTCCTTGTCTATGCCAAGTGTTTTGTCTGCATAAACTTTCTGAAAAAAATACTCCCAAATTGGTCTTGATGCCTGTCCGCCATAGCCGAGGTTGTTTTCGATACGGATAAATCGATCATCACATCCTACCCATGTTCCACCCAGCAATTGAGGAGTAAATCCAATAAACCATGCGTCGGCATTATCATTTGTTGTTCCTGTTTTACCCGCCATCTCAGCGGCTCCCAATCGGGCTCTCAAACCTGCTGCCGTGCCCACTTCTACCGGTCCGCCTAACATTTTCGTAGTTGTATAGGCTGCTGCTTCACTAATCACCTGGTTCATCCTTGTCTGGAAACTTTCGAGCACGTTACCGTTACGGTCTTCAATTCTTGTAATGTAAATGGGTTCGGTACTGAATCCATTATTGGCAAACATGGTATAGCCATACAACATTTCATACATTGATAAATCCACTGCACCCAAACAAATTGAAGGGTAGGGATCCATTTTGCTTTTAATATTGATATTGTGCAGGAATTCAACAAATCGTTTGGGCCCAATCTGTTTCATGATATAAGCCGTTGCACAGTTGTATGAATAGGTGAGGGCTGTTGCCATTGATACTGTATTTCCTTTACAAACACCCTTTGCTGGTACCAATCCAAATCCAGGAAAATCCTGTGCTACATTTTCAACCGGAGTTTCCGGCGTAAAACCTGCTTCTTCTATTGCCTGACAATATAAAAATGGTTTGATGCTGGAACCAACCTGACGTTTGGTGTTGATATTAGCATGATCAAACTTGTAGGTTTTGAAATCGATACCTCCCACCCATGCTTTAACTTCACCTGTAATCGGATCCATTACCATAAAAGAAGTTTGTAACATTTGCCGGTGGTATTTTATGGAATCGAGAGGAGTCATCACCGTATCCTTTTCTCTGCGTGAATTCCAGGCAAAGACTTTCATCGGTGTTTTTGTTTTGAAACTTTTACGTAACTCTTCTTCTGTCAAGCCATCTTCCTTGCCATTTTTCCAGCGGTCACTTGCTTTCATAGCTGCTTCCAGTACACTGTTCCGACCTTCCCAAACCGTTCCTTTTTTGATGGAAGACTGGGCATCCATTGCTTTCTGCAATACCGGCATGTGTTTGGCAACCGCTTCTTCCGCATAAATCTGCATACGCGGGTTAATAGTGGTGTAAATCCGCAATCCGTCTTTGTAAATATCATAGGGCTCACCGGTAGCAGGGTTGGTGGTTTCCTTACACCATTTCTTTATATCCTCTCTGAGTACCTCCCGGAAATAAGGTGCCAGTCCAGCGGTTTCATCCTGTTTGCGGTAATTAAGTGCAATGGGCTTTTTCTTCAGTTTGGATCCTTCTTCTTCCGTGAGATAACCGTTTTTGATCATCTGGTCCAATACAACATTACGGCGACTAACAGCCGCTTTTGGATTTCTTCTGGGGTTGTAAAGGGTATTTCCTTTTAATAAGCCAATTAATACAGCTGCCTCCTCGGGTGCCAGGCGATCGGGCTCTTTTTGAAAAAATGTAAGGGATGCATTGCGAATACCATAAACATTCTCTCCAAACGGAACTGTATTGAGATAAAGAGTTAATATTTCCTGTTTAGTAAAATTTCTTTCCAGTTTTATGGCAATGACCCATTCCTTCAATTTCTGGACAACACGAAGTATCGGGTTTTTTGAACGTTCCGCAAACATATTGAGAGCCAGCTGCTGTGTTATGGTAGAACCACCTCCCTCACGTCCAAGGAATATAATGGCACGCAAAACCGATTTTCCATCAATTCCTGAATGATCAAAAAAACGTTCATCTTCCGTTGCTATCAGGGCATTTACTGCATGTTTGCTGATATCCCTATACTCGACATTACTCCGGTTACCACGATCCCGAAAATATTTGCCCATCAGTGTTCCATCAGCAGCATACACTTCTGTAGCCTGGAGTATGGACGGATTCTCCAATTCACTGAGGGAAGGCAATTTGCCAAATACTCCGAGATTGATGGATAAGATCAACACCAGGAAGAGCCCAAAGCCAATAAAGAAGATTTTCCAAAATACGCGTGTTACCTGTTTCATATTGTTGTTTTTCGAACGGAGCGGTTTACTTTAAATTAGGAAATACCTGTTGCAGAAAACTTCTGTATGCCGGCAGATTGGTGCTGTCGAGTAATAAATTCAGATTGTCTTCCGCTACCGGCATAAAATAATAGTTTTCCTTTTTCATCCAGGGAATGATATCACGTTCAGCCAGTGCTTTTGCCCTTTCAATATAATCGAGTGCGGCAGCTTCATTTGCCATGCCGCGAATAGTAACCAGCTTTACTGTATCAGAAAGCGAAGTGACTGCTACATTCATTGGCTGGTTATAGTATTTTTCCCGATGATATCGATCAAAAGCATTTTTGGTTTCATTCACATAAACAGGATCCACATTCGTTAGTACAATTACAACAAAATGGGGTTGTTCTGCATGGCGACTGAACAATGATTTCTCCGGCAATTTTGGTGCCTCTTTCTTAAGACGCGTACTGTCGGATTTTGGTGGCGCTATAATTGTTTTTTGCACCGGTACAGCAGCCCTGATTTCCTTTGGAGCAGGTGTTTCAGTTGCTTTTACCACTGGTATTGGTTGAAAACGAGTGGAATCTTCCGCCTGTCTTTCTACTTCCAGGTTCGTTAGATAATTTTCAATTTCCTTTCTTCTCCTCAGCACATCAATCATAGTATTTACCTTTTCTGAAAGTGCATGTTCAGGAAACTGGCGTTTGAGTTGCTCCAATACGTTTATTGCGATGCTGTCGTTTTGCTGTTTGATATAATAGATGGATTCAATATAGAGTAGCTGTGGTGTCCAGCTATGAGGGCCGTATAAACTGTCAGCCGCCCGTTTGGCAGCAACAGCCTGATCAAATTGTCCCGACAAAAACTGATTGTAGATCTGGTCATACGTAGCAGTAGCCTGCCGGCTTTGTAAACTATCAGTCGCCTGAACTGCCAGTGGATCTTTGGCCAGTTGCGCCTGCCGTGATTGTGGGAATTTTTCGTTCAATCGTTTCGTCGTTACTGATAATTCCCCCTGCTTTCCCAACATCCGGTAACAGATCGCCAGGTTATAGAGCACATCCGCTTCCAGTTGTCCACCCGGATAATTTTCGAGCAGCCACTCATATTCCGTTGCAGCACCCGCATAATCCTCGAGTTTATTCTGAAGGGTAACGGCAATAAGATAGCGGGCTTGAGCAACCGAATCTTTGGACAGTTGCAGCTTTTCAGGCGTCAGCGGAATAGTTTCCAGTAATTGATCGAGGTTGGCGTCTTCATCCGTTCCTTCAGTGAGATCGGGCTGGTTGCCTTTCTTTTCTTTGCTGAAAACAGGATTATTCTGGCTGCTGCTTCTTCTCCAGTTATCGGTATTAGGGCGATTGCCCCATTTATTACGGAACTCATTAAATCCCCTGCTTTTGAGCGAATTATTATAGAAGTAAAATTCCGTAGAACTGCCGGAAGCAAAAAGGTCAGCAGGCGGTTGGTTTCCTGCATTATTGAAGCCCGGGAAGTTATTGCCGGCAGGTGCATTCGTACTTTCAAGCGCTGCCTGCTGTTTTCTCAGTTGACGAAGTTTTTTCTTCAGGATATCCATTCGTTCGGCTTCTGGCATCGCAGCAAGGGCTTGCAGACTATCCTGCCGGTCTATTATTTCCATCTGGGCGACAACAACACTTAAAACCTGTTTCCGTTGTTCCAGTTTCGGAAGTTCAACCTCTGCAATCAGGCTATTTTCTACGCTGTCATAATAAGCTTTAGCCGGCTGGTATTGTTTCTGAGTAAAAGCGACATCGCCCAGCAGTAACCAGGTCTGTGCTTTTTGCTCAGGATTTTGGAAACTGTAACGGATACTTTTCAGCAGGTGCTGGTGTGCTTCTGTGTATGCCTGGTTTTGATACTCCAATTTCCCGATACTATAATAAATCAAATCGCGATAGCTGGCATATTTCTCCCTGCGGGCCATCTTTTCAAGGGTTTGGACCACTGTTTTCCAGCTACGGCCTTCAGTATTTCCGGATAAAATGGCGATTTCTAACTGTGCTGCTACTTCCATAACGGGGTTCAGGGTATGGTTGGCAGCTTTCTCAAAAGCATCGATTGCCTGCTCCGTGGAGCCTGCTTTCCTGAACAATTGTCCCATCAGAAATTCCCAACGGGCTGCTTCCTGTTTGTTATAAGCCGCTGGAAGCGCCTCGCCAAGGTAAACAGCAGCGCTGTCGTATTGCTTCAGCTTGTAATAATAGTATGCCTGCATTTCATCTAACCTGGGATGGAGCCGTTCCGGAAACTGGGGGTCATTACGCAGGGTCTGGATCAAGGTTGCAGCTTGTCCGGTTTCTTCCCGTTCAAGGTGGGTCCGAATCAGCCAAACTAATGCATCGTTACGGCTGGGCGGCCTGGTGAAAGCTTTGTCAAGCATATTTCTTTTTTCCGCAGTTGACACTTTCAGTGCATTACCTCCTTCTGTGGAATTGGATGCGATCACCCGGTCGTACCCATCCGGATCTTTTGTATGAAACGCATAGTTCATGTACTGGAAAGTCATGTAGGCTGAATCCAGGGTATTCCTGAATAAATACGCCTGTCCCATTGCCAGGTAGAGATTATCCATCCAGTCGCTCCGCAAATCGTGTAAAAAAATTCCGGCATTTACTTTATAAATGACAGAATCCAGTTCCGTTTTCTGTGCCGAAGTGGCATCCAGGCTATAATTATAAAAGGAAAGTAGTTCGGAATACCGATCGATATGCTGCAATTTGGCAGCCTCCAGTACCTGGGACAGTTTGGTTTCTGCATTGAACACATAATTATAATGTGTATAGGTATTCTGGAAAAAGCGACGGGGAGCAGTGAATTTTTTTTCACCGGTCTTTTCGGCCCGTAGGATCCGGTTTTCGTATTTTTTGGGCTTTTGCTGCTGAAGGTCCGGGTCAAGCGTAGGCTGCCCCATTCCAGGTAGTCCAAAGGAAAGGAATAGTATAATGGGAACAAGGTATTGGAGGCCCTGGATTTTGATCATCTGCGCAAACTAAATTGATAATAACATACCCACAAGAAAATTATTTTAAAGTTAGCCAAATAATTTGGCTCGAATTTTATGTAAGTTGTGTCGGCTTTACGTGAAAAACTGAACAATTTTAATGCCTGAAAACAATACCAATACCACCCTTAAGCGTTTACGTAACAGGTACCGGCTGGTTGTAATGAACGACGACAGTTACGAAGAGGTGGTAACCTTCAAATTATCGCGGCTAAGTGTTTATATTGGATTGAGTACCATTTTTGTATTATTGACCAGCCTGACTGTAGCTTTAATTGTGTTTACACCGTTAAAGTTGTATATTCCGGGTTACGGATCGGCCAGTGCGACCAAAGAATTGAGGCAATTGAAGATCCGTACCGATTCGCTGGAACAGGCGATGTATTATAAAGATCAGTATTTGTTAAATATTAAACGGGTATTACAGGGGGAGGAGCCAGTAGCATTGGATACAACCCTGCTGAATATACCGGTAACTGAAACAACCACCGATTAAATCCAAGATCATGTTCAACGGAAAATCCAAATCTGAAGCTGCCGCAGAAGTATCCGGCAGCACAAGCAGCAGTACCAGCCTGATCGGCAACGGAACCACCCTGAAAGGTGATATCTCCAGCAATGGTGATCTCCGAATAGACGGTAAACTGATCGGCAATATCCACAGTACTGCCAAAGTAGTAATCGGTGCCAACGGAGTGGTAGAAGGCGATATCCATGGGGTGCAAGCCGATATCATGGGTAAAGTAACCGGAACCATCAAAGTGAAAGAACTACTCCAACTGAAAGCCAGCGGCACGGTTAATGGTAATATACATGCAGGTAAATTGCAAATAGAACCAGCTGCTACTTTTAACGGGGCCTGTCATATGGGGGTTGAAACAGCAGCGCCTACTATGGTGAATGAAAAGCAGAAAGACACAAAAGCTGCCTGATAATTCTCAGAATTTATTGAAATACCTTTCCCTGGGCACCCAATTGCTGGTGGCCCTGGGACTGGCTGTTTGGGCCGGTATCTGGATCGATAAGCGGCTCGGCTTTTCTATGCCCCTATCCGTTTGGATCTTACCTTTGCTGGTAATTGCTGTTACCATCTTCAAACTGGTAAAAGAAACCGCAGGTAAATCGAATGGAAAAAAAACGAACTGATTCCCGTAAGGCACTACTTCCCCTTTTGCTGTTTTTTGTTATCGTAAATGGTCTGCTGATTGTTTTTCAGCAACGCCTGGCTGCAGCCGGACTTGATACCAGCGTTCTGTTGTTAGCAAATCTCATTCTCTTTGGAATATTTTTCATTTCTCTTTGGTTGCATTTGCGTTCTTTAGCAAACAGTTCCACCCATGTATTCATGCGCAACATGTATTCTGGTATGCTGCTGAAACTTTTTGGTGGTGCCCTGGCTGCCTTCGTTTATATGTACCTCAACCGTAATAATGTGAACAAGCCCGCCTTGTTTGGCGCGATGGCGCTCTATGTGTTGTACACCATTATCGAATTGCGATCCGTCCTTAAACAAAGCAAGTCGAGCTGATCCATGCCCAAAAAGGAATACCCGCTTACCCAGCTTTCTCATTTTTTGCCGGAGGGGTCCTATGAGCAGATCGCCCGCTACCTGCATTATTATAAGGTGCACCTGACGATAAGCCGTGAACGGCGCAGCCTCCTGGGTGATTATCGCCATGCACACCTGAACCGTAACCACCGGATCAGTGTAAACGGCAATCTGAATCCCTATGCATTCCTGATTACCCTGATTCATGAGCTGGCTCACCTGGTGACCTTTGAACGATATGGTAACCGGGTTCAATCCCATGGCAAAGAATGGAAGCAGTTATACAGGCACCTGCTTGAACAGTTTCTTGGCAAAGGATTATTCCCTGGTGATATTGAAGCTGCACTGAATAAGAGTCTTCACAATCTGCCGGCCAGTAGTTGTGCGGATGAAAACCTGATGCGGATATTAAGAAACCATGATCACCCCGATCAGAAGCAGATTTTAGTAGAAGAATTACCAGAAGGAGCCCTTTTTGAAATTGATGGAGGAAGGATTTTTCAAAAAGGAAAAAAATTAAGGAAAAGATATCAGTGTAAAGAACTGGCAACCGGAAAGTTGTACCTTTTCAGTGGATTGTATGAAGTCCTAAACCATCAGTTATGAAAAAAATCACACTGCTATTATTCGGATTGGTAGTTGCTCTGGGAGTAACTGCCCAAACCGAGCAACAGGATTGGCTGGTCGGTGGTAGTTTTGCCCTGAATACCAGTCGGAATACCACTGTTAGCCT
>JALOMU010000352.1 GCA_025455285.1 Flavihumibacter sp. | reverse complement strand
TTCATTCTCCTGCAACTGATCACGGTTTGAACTGGCATGGTGCAGGTGATAGGCCACTCCCGCCATCTTCAATCTTTTTTTCTTACAGCCCGCCTGCAACAAACGAGTAGCGAATTCTACATCCTCCCATCCCCATCCCGAAAACTCATTGTTATATCCGTTCACCAGCACATAATCCGCCCGCCAGAAGGCAAGGTTGCAGGCTTTGATGTTTTGATTACTGCCGGTTTTTTTCCCAAATAAAAAAGCCAGCAGGGGAAAGTGAATCGCATTGATACGATTGCGGATACCCTGGCTCCAGGGATATAGCGGAACTAATCCCGTTTGAATGAGTTGCTTTGTTAAGGAGGCATCCAGCAGCACCCTTGATCCCTGAACAAAACAATTTCTTCTTGCCGCTCTCAGGTGATCGGCAATAAAACTGCTATGTAAGATCATGTCCCCATCGATCTGAATAATATAGTCGCAATTGGTTTGCCGGATGGCTTTGTTGATGATCAGGCTTTTTCTGAATCCTTTATCCGGTTGCCATATATGTTTAATTGGTAAACGATGAACAAGCTGGTAGTACTCCACTACCTGGCGGGTAGCATCATAGGATCCATCATCTGCTACCAGTATTTCATCCGGCATTTTTGTTTGTTGAACAACAGACTCTAAAACCAGTTCCAATGCCGATGGCCAGTTGAAGGTTGAGATCACCAGGGCTACCTGTTTAATAATTGGTTTCATAGCTTGAGTCAATTTTAATTGATAACAAGTTGTTCTTTCAGAGAGCGCTCTGCATGTTGCTGCATTATTTTGGGCAGAATAATGGAAGCTACTCTTTCATCATTGATGAGGTTGGCACAATCGAAGTGGCGCTTCGGACAGGCTGCTTTACCATGACTGCCACAGGGTCTGCAGGATAAATAGGGTTCAGCCTGAACAACATACGATTCATCCGATAAAGGTGTAAAGCCAAATCCTGGTATCGTAGAACAGAACAATGCAATCACAGGCGCATTCACTGCAGATGCAATATGAAGCGGTGCAGAATCATTTACGAGATTAAAGAGCGCACCCTGCATCAGTGCGGCAGCCTGTAAAATACTGAGTGATCCGGCAAGCGATTCTATATTGGTATAAGCAGGTAATTCGCTTAAAATGGCTTCGGCCATGGCCTGCTCTTTTTTTGTGCCGATTATATAAATCTTCTGACGAATGGGTAAGCGTTTCAGGATGGCTGTCCACTTGGAAACCGGTACCTGCTTGGTAAACCAGACAGAACCAGGTGCCAGAACAAGGTAAGGTTCCTCTTGATACCGCCGGATAGCTGCATAATCTGCTGCTGAAGGATACAATCCAGGTTTGGTTACCGGCGTGCTTGCTACAGTCTGCAATAACTGGTTACATCTTGCTGTTTCATGAAACGGTTCTGCTGCAGTTCCAGCAACATGCTTTACTTTTTTGGTAAACAAAAAAGACAAAGGGTTTTTATCATACCCAATAGTGATCTTTCCTCTCGATAACCCTGTTAAGAATCCGGTTGCGGCATAGCGCTGCACATTAATAACGAGATCATATTGCTCTGCTCGTATTTGTTTTAACAACGATAACAGACTTCGGTACTTTCCCTTTTTTTTATCCCATGTTAAAACCTTTCGCACATATGGATGTGATTGCAATACTTCTTCATTGCCCTTTCTCACCAGGAAGTCAATACGGGCATTCGGATACTGCAGGTGCAGATTTTCAATCAGGACGGTGGACAGAATAAGATCACCAATGAAGGCAGTTTGTATTAATAACATTAATAACACTGATTTCATACACGCCGGCAATTTGGCCGTACGCACTTGACAGATGGTTATTACTTACCGTTGTATCGGATTTCTTAATTCGTAAATAAAATTTTTTTTGGCAGGTTCGCCGTAATAAGCAACATCCAGTTCCCCTGTTTTAATCGCGCCAAACTTTTCAATGGATCGTTGTGATCTGAAATTAGTAGCACCTATGTGAAAGCGAATAATGTTGACAAATTGAAATGCATGTTCAACCATCAGTTGCTTCAGTTCCTGGTTGTATCCCTTACCCCAGAATGGTCTTCCAATAAACGTGTATCCGATGAGTACGCTTTTTTCGGATTCGTCAAAATCGTAATAACGGGTGCAGCCCATGGTGAGTCCCAGGTTCTTTTCAATGATGCGATAGGCTCCTCCGCTTTTCAGGGCGCCTTCAAAATAGTTGTTGAATTCCTCCGGCTGATACCGGTTCTTATTAGGATGCTGCTCCCAAACAAGTGGGTCCGATGCAAAACTGAAAATCTCTGCATGATTTTCTGGCTGTAAGGGCGACAGCAGGATTCTTTCAGATGATAAGTTTTTTTGCGCCCATAAAAAATTGTTCACTCAGTTAACAGTTTAATGATAGTAAATGTAAAATTATGGCAGGTAAATATTAAATAAACGCAAATTAATTTTTCAAACTACCCGTTAAAACACGGGTTGATTCTTGCTTTTCTCTATGTAGCTTTGCATCGTTATAAAAAAATGAATTACCAGTTTGTAGTATTGATGAACTGTTGCAGTTGGGTAATTTTGCAAAATTAAGAAACCGGATGCAACGTTTTTTTTACTAACAGGCTCATAGATTTTATTTATCACACACTACTGCAGCATGTTGCTATAATGGATGTATTGGTATACAAGTATGCGGAAATCCAATGGATATGATTAACCTGCGGTTATTATTAGTAGCTATTTTAATAGGATTTAGTATTGTTTCGGTTGGTCAGGCTCCAGAAGATTTACGCTCGGTAAAAGCTTCCCAGATTTCTGATGAACAGTTGCGGCAATATCTTTCCCGTGCTAAAGAAAATGGGTACACCATAGATGATGTGGAAAGGGAATTGCTTTCCCGAGGACTCCCTGAATCAGAGATGGAGCAGTTGAGATTTCGCCTTCGTCAATTGGATGAATTCTCCTATAGCAATCAACAGGCAGATAGTGTAGATAGTAAATCCGCTGCTACTTCCCGTAATACGACCCGAAAAAAGCCCCTCATCAATAATTTATTGCCAGTTGCTCCAAAGACAAAGCTTTTTGGTGCTGAACTTTTTTCTAATTCAAACCTGACTTTTGAACCGGATTATAATATGGCCACTCCAAAAGATTATATAGTTGGTCCCGGTGATGAACTGGCTATCCAGGTGTATGGACAAAATGTTTCACAGCAAACTGTGAAAGTAAGTCCGGAGGGCACCGCCAATATAAAATACCTCGGAGTGGTTCAGGTTTCAGGTTTATCCATTGATGCAGTTTCGTCCCGTATCAATGCCGGCTTACGAAAATTCTATCCTTCTATTGCAAGCGGAGGCACCAAGGTACAGGTTACCTTAGGTAATATCCGAAGCATCCGCGTAGTACTTATTGGGGCAGTAAAACGTCCGGGTACCTATACACTTCCATCTCTTGCTTCTCTTTATAATGCTTTATATGTGAGTGGAGGTCCAACGGATAACGGTTCTCTCAGAGGTATTGAACTCATCCGCGATGGGAAAGTGGTAAAGGTGGCTGATCTCTATGATTTTTTAACGAAAGGAGATTTGAGTGGGAATGCCCGGTTGGAAGACAATGATGTGATCCGTATTCCTTTTGCTAAAACACTTGTTACGGTATCGGGACTTGTAAATCGTGAGGGTATTTTTGAAATGAAAGAGGGTGAAACCCTTGCATCAGCGCTGGATTATGCAGGCGGTTTTTCTGCCAAAGCATTTCGAAATCGCATTACCGGTAAAAGATATGATGGGTTGGCAAGGCAGGTACTTGATATAGAAAAAGATTCTTTTCCATCTTTTATCACCCTGCACGGAGATGAGTTTGTAATTGATAGTGTTATCAACCGCTATGAAAACAGGGTAATTATAGAAGGTGCAGTAATGAAACCCGGTGAATATGCCTTGTCAAAAGACATGCAATTGGCTGATCTGGTTGAAAAAGCACATGGTGTCAGAGAAGATGCTTTTCTTGGTCGAGCTGTCTTAGTTAGAACAAGAGAGGACCTGAGCAAAGAGCATTTATCTATTGATCTGAAAGAATTAATAAATGGAAAAACAAAAGGCTATTCGCTAAAGCGGGAGGATAGTGTTTTTATCAGTTCCATTTTTGATTTGAAAGATACCAGTTTTGTGACCATCAACGGGGCAGTACGTTTCCCTGGTAAGTTTCGGTTTGAAGACAGTCTCAGTCTGAAATTACTCATCATGAAAGCGGGTGGTTATGCAGTGAATGGAACCGGAAAGGGAATTGAGATTTCAAGAAGAAGAAATGATGTCAATGTCTTAAAAGCTGGGAGTCCGATAGTTGAAATCATCAACTTCGATGATAACAAAGACCTGAGCACCACTGCTGGAGATATCATGCTCTATCCATTTGATATTGTTTCAGTAAAGGAGGATCCTGCTTATATGCCCCAGATTAGTGTTAAGATATCAGGGGAGGTATTAATGCCATCCGTTTATACCCTTACCAGCAGAGAAGAACGCATTAGTTCGCTGATTAAAAGAAGTGGGGGATTATTGTATACCGCAAACATTAAGGGTGCTAAACTCATACGACAAAAGAAGGATGCGCTTGATACGGCTGATATAAAAAGATTATTAAAGTCGGCAGAAAAAGATACCACCATAAAAGTGGATGAGGAACTGATCAAATCCACGCGTGATGTGGCTATTGACCTGAATTTCATTCTTAAAAATCCAGGTTCCGCAGATGATATCACATTGGAAGAAGGGGATGAGTTGGTGATACCCCGTATCAACAATACGGTAAGTGTAAATGGAGAAGTATATAAGCCTTTGGATATTATGTTTGAGACAAACAAATCGATGAAAGAATATATCTATGATGCCGGAGGGGTGACCCAGCTTGGCAAAAAGAGAAAGGCTTTCGTGATTTATCCAAATGGCAGCTCCGGAAGAATCAAGCGAGTGTTAGGGTTCATTCCTTCTTATCCAAAGATTGAGCCAGGCACCAGCATTTTTGTGCCGGAGAAACCGAAACGAGCTGAATTTGAGCCTGC
>JALOMU010000351.1 GCA_025455285.1 Flavihumibacter sp. | reverse complement strand
GAAGCAAATTTTATACAATGCTTCTTCATTGGTTGGCTCCTGTTCGAGAATAAGTTTCAGGCAGTCGAAAATCTTTTCAAACTCTTCATAATCATCATAAACATCCGCAAGTTCAAACAATAGTTCGATTTTTTCCTCTCCTTCAAATTCTCCAAGGGCCGTTTCCAGCAGATGAATCGCTTTTTCCTGTTCATCCAGAGCCAGGTAAGCATCTGTGCGAAGAATGTATAATTCTATGTTTCGGCTGTCGAGTAATTCAGCCAGGTCCAGCACTTCCAGGGCCTCCCGGTATTTCCGGGTAGCAATTAAAATATCGGCTTTTCTGAAAAGAAGTGCTGCAGAATAGGGAAATTGTTCAACCCCCAGATCACAGGCTTCCTGTGCCTGGGCCAAATCCTCCTTATCATCAAAATAATTAATGATTTTCTCAAAGGATTCCTCATCGAGAAAGCTGCTGGAACGGCCGGATTTCCTGTCGTTGTACAACCTCAATAATTCCTCCATATCCTCTTTGTCCTGTCGAAAGGGGTATTCTTTCATGAATCTTGGTTACTACAATTTACCTTAAACAAAAAAAAGTTCCAAGTTTATGTAACAAAAATTATCAACATGCGTTACATATATATTAAAATTTGTGATCAACGGTTGGGAATTTTCCAAATCTTTTATCTATTTTTGTACAAATATGTTGTTAAACCTCCATACCAGACTTACTAAACACAGCCTTAAACTGTTGGTAGCTGCTCTTTTCCTGAGCGTTACTGGCCTGGCGTTCGCTAGTATGGGAGGTGAGAAAAAAGCGAAAAAAGCTTCCAAAGCAACAGAAGATTTTGTTCCAATCAGAACAACTGCAGGTTTTACGCTTAAAGCTGGTCCCAGTTACAAAGGAAGTTTAGGTTTCAACAGTTCCAAAACAACCAATGGAACTTTAGCTATCAATACGCTGGTAACCTACCAGAAGGGTAACACTACCTATATAATGCCTTACAACAGCAGGATTTCCGTAGTTAAAACTACTCCCTGCAACAGCAGTACTCAGATGCTTAATCTGAAAGTACGCATCAATAAGTAATTGATCTCTTACCTTTTCTCTTTTTTTCTAGCCAATAGAACAGCCCGTCTTATTTAGAGGTCCCATTTTCACCTTTCACTTCTCACCTTTCACTTCTCCTGTTTCACGTCTCACGTCTCACTTAATTCCTCCTCCCCTTTTTACTCTCTTCATAACTCATTTCCCTATACCCTGCTTTAGGAATATCAAACTTAGATACCGGCACCGGATTCAGCGATACCTGTGAAACTACATATTTGATAGTCAGTTTACCCTGTTGCAATTCGTATTCCAATGGAAGGCCACGGAGATTGGTAAACTGAGAATTGTAATGATTGTTTTCCGGAACTAACTCCTCTGTATAATAAACAGTAAAGGTAGATCCGTCTTTCAGGGAGGCTACTGCTTTTTTACAGGTATAGCCAGCCAATTGCTTTGTTTCTCCCGTTGTTGAGAATTCAATCCCCTCGTACCTGCGGTTCTTATCTTTCCAGTCAGCCGCGGTCATGCGGATCAGTACTTTTTGGCCTCCTACTTCCTGTAAAACCACAGCAGAACCAGCCCGGGCATCATGAATGGTAGTAAAGCTGGCCAGTGCACTTTGCATCTCGGAACGACTAAGGCCGCCCTTCAGATAAACCGTAGTAGTGGCACCATCAAAGGCATCCGCCAGCTTGGGTTCAGCAGCACCGGTCGTAATTACCGCATCATATACGATGGTAAGATCGGATACTCTTTTCTGGGCAAAGCTTCCTGTTACCAACAAAAGGCCCAGTAGGGTAAAAAAGGTTGTTTTCATGTTGATCATGCTGATAAGCAGACGGAAAATAACCATTTTTAGTTGGCTATTTGCCTTTTTTCTGCATTTCCTGAACCTTCTTTTGCGTTTCCTGCATTTGCTCCAGTCGCTCCTGCCATTTTGACTTCGACTTGGGTTTTGCCCGGTTGGCAGCCAACTGAGCCACGATTTTATCGTGATCGATAATATAATTCTGAATAACCCATTGGAGTGCAAGTGTAATCAGGTTGGAAACCGTATAATACCAGGTAAGCGCCGATGGCAGTCTGTTAAAGAAAAACAGGAGCAGTACCGGGAAGATATACGGCATGTATTTTAACATTGGATTGTTCTGATCCGGTGTCATATTCATATTGTAAATGGAAATCAGAAAACTGGTTATTACAGCGGTCAGGGTAAACAGACTCACATGATCTCCGTACCAGGGAATATGAAAAGGAAGTTTGGCAATCACATCATACATGGACAAATCAGTTGCCCATAAAAATGATTCCCCTCTTAAAGCAAGGAAAGAGTTAAAGAAGCTATACAACGCAAAGAAAATAGGAATCTGCAACAGAGCAGGGATACAACCACCAAGGGGATTCACACCCGCTTCGCGGAAAAGCTTCATTTGCTCCATTCCAAAGGTCTGTTGATCATCACCATACTTCGCTTTCAGTGCATCAATCTCAGGACGCAGGGCTTTCATTTTGGCACCACTCAGGTAACTGGAATAAACCAGCGGTGAAGTGATCAATCGAATGAAAATCGTCAGCAATGCAATCACCAGTCCGTAAGAGCTGAAAAACTTTTTTATAAAGTCAAACACCGGCATTACGATATACTGGTTAATTGGACGCACAAACGCATAAGGCCCCTGGCCCAGGTTCACAATCTTATCCATATCCTCAATACCAAGTGAACGAAGCAGCTTGTAATCATTGGGACCGAAATAGAACTGCATAGGCAGCGTAGCCTGCGTACCAGCGGGCAGCTTTTTTTCAAAGCTGGCTTTAACGGCCACGATCATACGAGAACTATCATCTGCCGGAGTGGACCACTCAAATTTCGCCTTGTCAAACTTTTCCTTATTGATAAGTGTCGAATTGAAAAAACGCTGTTTGATACTTGCCCACTGCACGGTATTATCAAAGCTCTCTGTATCGTTGGAGAACAGATTAAAATAATCATATTCACCATTTTCTACCAGGATCAACTGTGATTGCTCCCTTTCATACCGGGCATCCTTTTCCTGTTGCATAGCTGCTACATTCCACTGGAGCTGCAGGTTCTGCTGTGGGATCATGGAAGCTGTACCCTGAAGGCGGAGGTTAAAGTCGATCAGGTATGAACCTGGATGAATTATATATTCCTGCTGAATGGATTCACCGGTATTACCAGTTGCTTCATATACAATAATGTGGTTTCCATTGGCATCCTGCTGGGC
>JALOMU010000350.1 GCA_025455285.1 Flavihumibacter sp. | reverse complement strand
AGTGTGAAAAATTGATTCAGCCCCAATCTAGCTGGTGATTTTGTCAAATAGGGTAAAACAACTGTAAATTGATTGTAAACAAGCTGTAAAAACTACCCGTTGAAATTTTACAGCATCCTGTAAAACATATATTTGGCTTATGAAATGGAAGCTGTATTGGATAGTTGTGTTGCTTTTGCCGGTATTGGTACTGGCAGCATTTATGCACCGCGACTCTACTGATGCTGAATATAAGAAAGCCCGGGAAGAAATCATTTTACGGAAGGTTTCACACAAATTGCTGCAGGCCGCAGGGGATAGCAGTTCCCGTGTGCCCGAAATCAAGAAAATTTCCGAAACTGAATACCTGCTTCCACTGGAAACAGCCATTTCTTTTCATCCCGATTCACTGGTGAAAACCATCAGCCAGGTAATTCAGCAACATGGGTTATCCAACCGATACATGGTAAATGTGCTGGAGCAACCCGCTAATAAAATTGTATTTGGTTATGCAATGATTGGTTCCGAGCAGGAGAATATCATACCCTGCCTTGGGCGCGAACAACCTATAGCAAAATATTCGGTACTGATTCGATGGGAACCTGGTAACAATTCAGGAACGGCTTTCTGGATAGCCGGGATAGTTCTTGCTTTTGGAATAGGGGCCGGACTGTATTTGAAAAGAGCCCGGCAGATGCCCAGGAAAGAAGAGGGTCACACTTTGTCCATCGGCCATTATCTGTTCCATGCTGAAGCACAGGAACTTCATTTTGGTGAAACCATCCTTTCTCTGACAGGGAAAGAAACAAAACTTCTTCAGATTTTCGCAATCTCCCTAAACGAACTCGTAGATCGCAAAAGACTACAAAAGGAGGTTTGGGAAGATGAAGGCGTTATTGTAGGCCGGAGTCTTGACATGTATATCTCAAAACTTCGAAAGAAATTGGAATTGGACCCTGCAGTCCATCTAATAAATGTACATGGTAAAGGCTACAAATTGGAAGTACGTTCTTAAACCAATTCCGGCTGTTCAACTTTCTTCAATCGTATATAAAAGCGGGTGCCTTTATTTTGTTCTGTTTCAAACCATAACTGCCCCTGGTGCTTTTCAATGATGCGTTTTACGATTGCCAATCCAAGTCCTGTTCCTTCATAATTATTAGCTCCTGGCAGCCTGTAAAACAAGTTGAATAGGTTTCCGGTATGTCGGGGATCCATCCCGATGCCATTGTCTGCCACCGTATAAAGTATAGCATCCTGTTCCGCAGATCCTGTAACCTGAATCATTGGCTTGTTTGTTTTGGATGAATACTTTATTGCATTTCCTAACAGATTGCTGAACACCTGGCTTATCATAGTGCTATCCCCATAAATTTCAGGAGTATCTCCAATCTGGAACTCCGGTTGAGCATCTTTGTAGGCATCCAGCAGGTCTTCCCTGATCTGATTTAATAAAGTTTTCATATCAATAGGCTGCAGACTGATTTGCTCCCGCCCCAGCTTGGTATAACGAAATACCTCCTTTATCATCAGCTGCATGCGCTCCGCATTTCGTTTAATCTTTTCAGTTAGCAACCTGTTATCCAGGTTCGGATCCTCTTCAAGCAGCAATTCAGCAAAATTATAGATAGTGGCAAGAGGTGTTTTCAGATCGTGCGAGATCGTATAACTGAAACTGTCCAGTTCTTCGTAGGCTTTTTTCAATTCATCATTCAGCCGTTTCAACTGATTGGTTTTTTCGTGGATGAGCAGCAGTATCTCTTCACGTAATTTATAAGCGTTGGATAATTCAGCCGTTGTCCATTTTTCTGATCTTCCCTTGAGCGACTGAATGAAAATGGCAAAGGAACTGCGTGGTTCAATTCTTGTTTCACCGTCAGGATTGAGAACGACGGCCTTCACCGGATTTCCTGCCCATTTGATTTCCTGCTCGAGTTCGGGTTTGAACCAGAGTATACAATCCTTCAGATTGGTAGATAAAGGTGCGCATAACATTCCGCTAGCCGTTACAGTTGCTGAGCCGGCAGCTGGGTAAATGGAAGAAAGATGATTGGTTTGAAATACCTGGTTGGTTGGGGCTGTTTGAAGGAATTCAGATAACTCCATGAGAAAATGCTTTTCAGGTGTTTGGCCAACCAGTGTAATCTGTCCATCAAAGATCAACGCGGCTCCCTTTGCTCCATTAATAGATAAAAGGTCAAGACTTCCAGTAGATAGACCTTCTGCAATTGATTCGAATTGACGCATCTGTCTTACCAGTCCTGCCGTATTCTCTCTCCAGTAATGATGCAACTGTTGTTTTTCTTCCTCCACCTGGTATCGTACAATAGAAGATAACATCTGTCCAACCATTTTTGCATGCAGGCGTTGACGGTAATCTATATGCCTTGCAGTATAGTGGTGGCAGGCAATTAATCCCCATAGTTCCCCCTGCGATACAATGGAAATACTGAAGCTGGCTGCTACTCCCATATTCTTCAGGTATTGAATATGCGTGGGTGATACAGAACGAAGCACCGAATCTGAAAGGTCGATGCTAGCAGTAGTATCATCCTTTTCATTATTTTCCAACAGGCTATCAGTTGCGTTCACATCTGGAATCAGCCGTACCAGGTTCTTTTTATATAGTTCACGCGCCTGCTTTGGAATATCAGATGCCGGATAATGAAGACCAAGATAGGGATCCAAACCTTTGTCCGCAACTTCCGCAACAACCTCTCCATGACCGTCTTCATGAAACATATATACCATGACACGATGGAAGCCGCTGATCATTTTTACTTTTTGAGCCGCAGCTTCCAGTGCCTGTATCACTGTAGCGGATCTGCTCATTGAATCAAGCATATCTGCCATGATCATTTCAGAAGAATATGCATAATTCAGTACTGGTTCAAATTCCAATAAAATATAATCAGCGCTCAGGTGGGAGATGAGGTAACAATCACCAGCCAGGCTTTTTACCTGCTGGTAACTCCCATGCTCAAACGAACTATTGAATGATATATATTGCAGTAACTCCTGGACAGATTTACCCAGAACCTGTCCGGCAGTAAGTGGCAGGAACTGGTTGATAGTAGAACTCGCCTGCTTTACTTCCAGGGAATTATTATCTATAACGAGGGCAGCACCATGCGGTTGAATTTTACCCTGAAACTGAATCAGCTCGCGATCACATGGATGAGTTGGAATTTTTTGCATAGGAAGGTTTGTTGTTTATTTCCAACCACTTTTGATAAGCTGTAAAACAACCAATCGCGGAGGCGGTTATGATTTCTGAATGAGGTTGTAAAACAGATTGGTCAAG
>JALOMU010000349.1 GCA_025455285.1 Flavihumibacter sp. | reverse complement strand
GGTCCTTTTCCTTCACAGAAAAGTGGCCTGATATAGGCAGGAACAAATCCCGGGAAATCAAATGCATTTTCCAGCCCATCTTCTTTTGCCCTGGCACGGATATTATTGCCATAGTCAAAGGTGATGGCACCATGTTTTTGTAAATCCAGCATATAAGCCACATGCTGGTGCATGCTGGCATAGGATAACTTCAGGTAGGCATCGGGGTTGGATTGACGAAGCTGATTGGCTTCGGCCAATGAAATAGTATGCGGAATATAACCAATCAGTGGATCATGCGCCGAAGTTTGATCTGTCAACGTATCTGGCACTACATTACGTTCAAGTAATCTTGCAAGAAGATGAACGGCATTGGCATGAACACCAATGGAAAGGGCTTCTCCTTTTGCCTTTGCTTCCAGGGCCCGGTCGATGGCTGCATCCAGGTCTTTTATTTTATAATCCAGATAACGGGTCTCCAGGCGCTTATCTATCCGCCATTCTTCCACTTCTGCAATCAGAGCCACACCTTCATTCATAGTGATAGCGAGCGGTTGTGCACCTCCCATACCACCTAATCCGGCGGTAACGTTAAGGGTTCCTTTCAAACTCCCTCCAAAATGTTTGGCTGCCACCGCGGCATAGGTTTCATAAGTGCCCTGAACGATCCCCTGTGAACCGATATAAATCCAGGAACCCGCTGTCATCTGGCCGTACATCATGAGGCCTTTTTTTTCGAGTTCATCAAAATGTTCCCAGGTGGCCCAATTGGGTACCAGTTGGGAATTGGAGATCAATACCCGGGGAGCATCTTCATGCGTTTGCAGGATGGAAACCGGCTTACCGCTCTGGATCAGAAGCGATTCATCGTTTTCCAGATGTTCCAGTGCTTTGATCATAAGCTCCAGTGCTTCGGGGTTTCGGGCCGCTTTCCCGCGACCTCCATAAACAATCAGCTCTTCGGGACGTTCGGCAACATCCGGATGCAGGTTATTTAGCAACATCAGCAAGGCGGCTTCCTGCAACCAGCCTTTACAACGTTTTGGAGCAGTTATAGACATAAAGGAAAAATTTAAATGTTGAAAGATGGAAATCCTTCGGTCATTGATACTCCCCTGTTTTGGGCAAACCGATGAACTTCTTTTACAAATGACTGATTTCGGATCAGTCCATTTATACGTTCAATATCACGGGCGAAAATCCGGTCTTCAGAGGCAAAACTTACATACTCACGTACATGATCATGCGCAAATTCAAGCACCGGACTGCTTTTCAGCGGCCGGCGGAATTCTATTGCCTGGCATGCGCTCATGAGTTCGATTGCCAGAATCGTTTCCAGGTTATCAATTACCTGGTTGAGCTTGCGACCGCTGATGCTACCCATGCTCACATGGTCTTCCTGCCCCAGGGAAGTGGGAATACTGTCGGCACTGGCCGGAAAACAGAGGGTTTTGTTTTCCGTAACAAGTGCGGCAGTAGTGTATTGAGGAATCATAAATCCGCTGTTAAGTCCCACATTATTCATCAACAACATAGGTAAACCCCATTTCCCTTCCAGCAAGAGATAACATCTGCGATCTGACATATTACCAATTTCCGCGGCAGCAAAGCAGTTGTAATCAAGGGGAAGTGCAAGCGGTTGTCCGTGGAAATTACCACCACTGATTGTATGGTTGGCATCCAGCACGATGGGGTTATCCGTTACGGCATTCAGTTCAATTTCCGTAAGTTCTTTCAGATGCAGCCAGGCATTCCGGGAGGCGCCGTGCACCTGGGGCATACAACGCAGGGAATAGGGATCCTGCACCCGACCGCAATCCATATGGCTGTCCATAATGTCAGAATCCTGTAACAACAAGCGTAGGCGATGCGCTATATACTGATTTCCTGCAAAGGGCCTCAACTCATGAAGAGCTGCTTCAAAAGGCGCTTTTGTACCGGTAAGTGATTCAAGACTCATGGCACCAATGATATCAGCGGCATCGAGGCAGTTTTGAAATCGCTCAACGGCTTTCACTGAATGAGCAAGAATAAATTGAGTGCCATTAATTAGCGCCAGCCCTTCTTTTGGTCCCAGCTGAACCGGTTCCAGGTTATATTCAATCAGCACATCTGCAGCAGCGCGTCGTTTACCCCTGACAGTTAGTTCACCTAATCCGATAAGCGGGAGGCAAAGATGAGACAATGGTGCAAGGTCGCCACTGGCACCAACGCTACCCTTTTCCGGTACAATGGGAATAATATCATTATCAATCATCCAGCAAAGTCGTTCCAGGGTCGTAAGCTGTACACCTGAAAACCCTTTGGCCAGTGCATGTACTTTGGTGATTAACATGAGTTTGGCAATTTCCGGAGCGATGGGATTGCCTACCCCTACACTGTGACTTTGTAAAATTTTATACTGCAGGGTTCGGGTGTCCTCTTCTGAAATGGAAGTATTTGCCAGGATGCCGAAACCTGTATTGACCCCATAAACAGTACGCCCTTCCTGTACAATCTGATTGACAGCGGCTGAGCTGGCTTGAATTTTCTGAATAGATGCCGGTCCCAGATTCCCCTGTACTTGCCCATTGGCAATACCTATAGCGATAGCGATGGTCAGGTGGTCCACTCCATATTGAAAGCCTTGATTCATGTCAGGTGTTTTTCGATTCTATTAAAGATAGATTCCTCACGAAGGGCTGTTTCTGTTTCTGAAATAGCCTGCATGAGGTATGCGGTATGCTCAGATTGCTGCAGCAGTTCTTCCATAGCCAATTGCAGCGCGATCCAAACGGGTTCCACCTGCTTCAGGAGTTTTTGCCCTTTGGGCGTGAAACTCACTACTTTTTTCCGGCCATCTTGTTTGTCGGAACTGGTTTTGATCAGTCCCTTTTCCTGCAGTTTACTGATCAGCTGGCTGGCAGCGGAATGAGATACTTCCAGTTCGGTGGAAATATCACGGATAGATAGACTTTCCTTTTGTGAAAGCATATAAAATACCGGAAACCACGCGGCATCGAAACGGATCTGGTGTTTTTTATAAACGCCGTTGACATCGGCCAGGAAGGATTCACTGATCCGGCGCAAGCGGCTGCCAAAGAAGAGTACTCCGGTTTGCTGATAGAAGCTCAAAGGATTTCCATTTATTTATATAAGCACTTATACAAATATAGCCGGATTCTCATCAAAGCCTAGATTTTACATCATTTTTTTGCCTGAAAACCGCATTCCATTATCTTTGCGCCCCGAGGGACCGGTAGCTCAGCTGGATAGAGCAACTGCCTTCTAAGCAGTAGGTCATTGGTTCGAATCCAATCCGGTTCACT
>JALOMU010000348.1 GCA_025455285.1 Flavihumibacter sp. | reverse complement strand
AGTACCTTCTTGTTTAGTTATCACTGAAGGCGCCATCAGGTGAAAAGCAAAAAATGCATTAATGGATTTCCAGCTCACTACCAGCACCAGAAAGGGCAGTATAAACCATTTACTCCGTACCACGATCCAGAAAATCAGGATTCCAACTAAAGCCAGCAACAGAAAAGCGTAGCCAACACCCAGCAACGCTATATACCAGTATTTAGACGGGGGAAGAAATGAGGAAACACAGGCCAGTCCATAGAGCAGGCATATTACAAACGTCAGCGCTAGAAGCAGCTTTTTCGAAATTCTGCGCAATGGGAATCGCATTTCCGAAATTATTACAATTCCTCTTCGTTTGCGGCCCTTTTAAGAATATCTTTTTCTTCGTCGGTTAACATGTGATAGCCCTCCTGGTTGATCTTATCCAGTATCTGGTCTATTCGTTGTTGTGTGATGTGTGGATATTTTTTAAAGGGTGCCTGACCGCTCACTTTATAGAAGAAATTATCCTTTTTCTTTTTTGTTTTGAGAGATGGTTTGTCCGGATTAAAGAGATTTTCAAACCAATCGAAAAACTGGTTGATCCAGGAGCTCCAGTCCCGGCCCCGCCGCATTTGGTAGATAAACATAAAACCAGTTGCACCCCCTGCAATCTGTGCCAGGTAAATCTCCGGCCTGGAAACGGGCATACCCGCAAAGTTTACAATGATATAAACGGCAGTGATGATCCAAAGCGGAATACCTCCGTTAATCATGGGAAAGATCCGGTAATCCGGAGCTACTGAAGTAGTGGCAACCGCTACGGCGAGAATGGAAGCATTCGCACCCATCATGGTTATACCGGCCATTTGTCCGGCAGGGTGTGGAACAAGGTAATGGGAAATAACAAAAACAATTCCGCCAACCCAGCCTCCCAGCAGATATACCGGAACCAGTTTCCGGTTACCAGTCATATCCTGGAGAATGTAACCAAACATCCAGAGCCAGAGCATATTGGCCAGTATATGGAAAACATCCGTATGTGTAAACATGAAGGTCAGCAGGGTCCAGGGACGAGTGGCCAGTTTGTCAACAGCAGCAGGCATTCTGAACCAATCCAGGACGGTTGGTTCAAAGGAATTCATATTCATCCCGCTCAACTGGTAGATGACATAAATAAATTTAAGCAGCACAAACAGTACTGCGTTTACCACCACCAGGTTCACCAGTGCATTTCCATCTGCTCCCAGCAGAATTCTTCTGCCACTTCTTTGTTCCTGCAAATTCATCGATTACCCCCTCTTAATAAAACGTATTACGATTTGTTTTGTTCCAGATCAACACCAGTATAAACCCGGCAAGCGCTCCTCCCAGGTGAGCCCAGTGCGCCACATTATCCCCATCCACCCGTGCAAATGCACCAAACAGATCCAATGCCATAAACCCGGGAATCAGGTATTTTGCCTTGATTGGAACCGGTATAAACATCAGCATCAGTTCTGTGTTGGGAAACAGGTAAGCAAATGCAGCCATTATCCCCATGATTGCACCGGATGCGCCAACAGCCAAATTAAAATCCGGATCAATAAAAAGCTGGGCTAATCCGGCTGCAATTCCACAGATGATATAAAAATTAAAAAAACGTTTTGCTCCCCACAAATTTTCCAGAATAGGTCCAAATATAAACAGCGAAAACATGTTGAAAAAGATATGCATCAGTCCGCCGTGCAGAAACATATAGGTTACCAGCTGCCAGATCCTGAAAAAGGGTGAACCCAGCGGAAACAGGGCCCCATATCGCTCCACCAGGAAGCCCTGGTCTTTGAACAGGTATTGGGCTAAAAAGACCAGCACATTGGCTATAATAATATTCTTTACAATAGGTGTCATTTGCCTCATACTAGTTTCTCCTTTTTAACTGAACTACATTTTCAATATGGTGCGTATGCGGAAACATATCCACCGGTTGCACTTTTGTTACGATATATCCTTCATCCAGCAAGCTCAAATCACGTGCCTGGGTAGCGGGATTACAACTCACATAAACCACTGTTGGAGCTCCCATTTCCAGGATTTTCTGTACCAGTTTTTCATGCATACCTGCCCTTGGAGGATCTGTGATGATCACATCCGGTTGACCGTGTGCCTGAAAAAAAGCATCGTTGCAAATATCCACCACATCACCGGCAAAAAAGGCAGCATGGTGGATTTGATTGAGTGCGGCATTTTCTTTTGCATCCGCGATGGCATCTTCAATTACCTCAACACCTATCACTTTGCCAGCATTCCGGCTTACAAAAATGCCAATACTGCCAGTTCCGCAATACAGGTCATAAACAGTTTCTTTTCCGGATAGTTCGGCGAAATCACGGGTCACCTGGTAGAGCCGTTCTCCTTGCCGGGTATTGGTCTGGAAAAAAGATTTCGGACTGATCTTGAACTGAAAATCCTCGAGTTGCTCCATCGCATGGCCCTTTCCATGGAACACAATTGGCTCCTGGTCATGTAAGCTATCGTTGAATTTAGTATTAATCGTATACAAGAGAGTAGTAATTCCCGGAACCTGCTGTAACAGGTGGTTTAGCAGCGCTTCGCGCTTTTTTTTGTCCTCCCGACCGAATACCAGATTTACCATTACTTCTCCCGTCGTAAGTACTCTTATCAGGAGGGTACGCAGAAATCCTTTATGTTCCCGGATATCATAATAGTCAAGCTGGTGTGCAGCAGCATAGTCGCGGATGGTATTCTTAATGGCATTCGTGGGTTCCGCCATCAGGTGACAGGTTTTAATATCAATGACTTTATCAAATAGTCTTGGAACATGAAAACCAAGGGCATTTTCCGGCAGGATCTCTTCCCTGGTGCGAATTTCCTCCGCGCTCAGATAACGCCGGTTGCTGGCAGTAAACTCCAGTTTATTCCGGTAATACCGGGTTTGATCACATCCCAGAATCGGTGCGATTTCGGGTATTGCTACCTTTCCAATCCTCCTTAATTGCTGCTCAACTTCCTGTTGCTTATATAAAAGTTGTTTTTCATATGGCAACATCTGCCATTTACATCCGCCACAAATCCCAAAATGCTCACAGAAAGGGTCCACCCGGTCGGTAGAAAAGCTGTGAAAATGTTCGGCACGGCCTTCAGCCCAGTCTTTTTTGTTTTTACTCAGGCGTACATCTCAATGATTTCCCTCCGGCTGCATAGTCTTCAACTGTTAATTTTTCCAGTCGCAGGTTCTTTTTACGCATGCGGCAAAAGTAAACACAATATTATTGTGGCCAATTCGTGAAATTAGCAGTCAATGAAACCAATGAAAAACTGGATCCTGTGCTTCTGTCTGGGAATTTGCGGACAGGTGCTTGCTCAAACGGGCAACGCTACCGGTTATGAAATCAGGGTTAGCCTGAATGCCTACCAGAACCAATATCTCTACCTTGCCTATCATTATGGTAAAACCAAGGCCCTGGCGGATTCAGCCCAGGTGCAGGCCAATGGTACCGCAGTATTTAAAGGGAACAAACCGCTGCCTGGTGGTATATACATCATGGTATCTCCCAAAAAAGAGTTTCTGTTTGAACTGCTGGTAGACAAAGAACAAAAGTTTTCCGTTCAGGCAGATACTGCCCGGTTGCACGATATAAAATTTACCGGAAGCAGTGACAACAATGAGTTTCTGGCTTATACCGGGTTTATCCAAACCCGGGGAAAGGAAATCTTCGCCCTGCAAAAACAGCTGGCTGGGGCTCCAAGCAAGAAGGACTCCCTGGCGTTGCAACAACAGATCACACAATTGAATACTGCCATTCAACAATATAGGTCGAATTATATCAGTAAGTCGCCCGAGAGTTTTTTAAGCGCTTTGTTTGCGGCGCTCCAGGAACCGGTTATTCCCCCGGCAGCCCAGCACCCGAAAGGAGTGTACGATACGGCCTGGGCCTACCAGTACTTTAAGGATCATTACTGGGACAATATAAGCTTTAGCGATGAGCGTCTGGTTCGGACACCTTTTTTTGAAGGCCGGCTGGAGCGCTATTTCCGTAACCTGGTATCACCCGAGCCGGATTCCATCAAAAAGGAAATAGATTATATGTTGCTCTTTGCCCGGAGCAGTAAAGACATGTATCGCTT
>JALOMU010000347.1 GCA_025455285.1 Flavihumibacter sp. | reverse complement strand
CTGGATCAACTGCTTGATTTTTTCGCTTTGATTTCATTCCACAAGGCATCCATCTCTTCCAGACTCATATTCTTGAGCTCCAGGCCCTTTTCCCGGGCCAGTTCTTCCATCTGCGTAAAGCGATTGATAAACTTCTGATTGGTCCGGGCCAGGGCATGTTCTGCATCCACCTGCAAAAACCGTGCATAATTAATCATTGAAAAAAACACATCCCCAAACTCGTCTTCCACCTGGTCCTGGTTCCCGTTTGCTATTGCATCTTTTAATTCCTGCATTTCTTCTTCCACTTTCTCCCAAACCTGCTCCCGGTTATCCCATTCAAACCCTACCTGTTTCGCTTTTTCCTGCAGGCGCATAGCCTTTACTGTTGCTGGTAGCGACTTTGGCACACCGCTCAACACCGACTTCTTTCCTTCCTGCAGTTTAATTTGCTCCCAATTGCGTTTGACGTCTTCCGCATTCTCCAGCCTTACTTCGCCATATACATGCGGATGCCTGCGAATTAGCTTCTCATTGATTCCCTTCAATACTTCATCCAGGGTGAATTGACCCTGTTCCTGCCCGATTTTCGCATAAAATACCAGGTGCAGAAACAGATCACCCAACTCCTCTTTTATGCCTTTCCAGTCTTCATCCGAGATAGCATCCGCCAGTTCATATAACTCCTCAATGGATTGCTGGCGTAAACTCTGAATAGTCTGTTTTTTATCCCAGGGGCATTTCTCCCTCAGGTCGTTCATGATATCGATCAATTGCCCAAATGTTTCCTGTGCTGCTGCTTTCATGGCGATGGTTTTAATGACCCGGACTCACGGCTTGTGCCGCACTGATGGCGGTAAAGATCACCAATAGCACCATCATCATAAAGAAAGAAAGGATATTTAACAGTATAAATTTCAGCAGGGTCTTTTTGCGGCTCTCACCGTAAAACTTCCGCATCCCCTTGTACAGGTATAGATAAACTGAGACAGTAATGATTACCTGAACAAGGTTGATAATTCCCCACTCGGTATAATCCTGCAAAGCTCCAAGGGCAAAACTGCCGAGCAGAAAGATAAAAGTGGCGCAATAGGTATGGATGGTAAAAATAGCATGATCCGAGTAAAACAGATCCTTCCTGCGCCCGTACAATAGTTGCAGAAACCAGGCGAAAAGGGGAAGAGAGGCAAACAACATCTTGGGGAAACTGTGAAAAAGGTTATTCAGAAAACTCTGTAAATAGGCCCGCTCTCCCTTGAGTTTACCGGTTTCAGACGCTGCAATGATTTTGGTTACAAATATTTTTTTAATCCAGCTATCTTTCTTGTCTTTTGGCAAAGCCTCCTGCATGCGACGATACGCCTCCAGCGATTCATAATTGGATGAAGTAAAGGCATCGTTACTGCTATCTTTGGCCATATCAAAATTAATCACCTGATCTTCCCGGTCAATTTTTAAATTACCAGGCACTTTGACACCTTGCTTTTCCAGGGTATCCAGTATTTCCTGGCCTGTTGCAGAACGGATGGAGTCTGCTGTTTTCTTATCGCTGATCTCTTTTTCAATAGTTTGAATATCTTTTTCAAGTCCCGCCAATACACGCTGCGCCGTTTCCCTTTCTACTGCATTTGAAGACAGTAACGGTTTCTCCTGCACCACTTCCCTGGCCAATTTCAGGCTCTCCAGCTTTTCCTTTTTCTTATCCGAATCCGATTTGCCAATATTTGCCGCATTGTACATCGTGAAAAAAATGATGAAGAAAAAGGCGGAGGTAAATACATACATACGGATCGGATTCAACTGGCTGTTTCTTTTTCCTTGTATGTATTCAAGAGATAACTTCCCCGGCTTCGTCAGCAACTGGCTCATAGTGCCAAAAAATTTGCTGTCGAAATGCGTGATATCATAAACAAAATGCGTGAGTAAACTCCAGAAGGATTCCCTTGCAATTATATTCTCTTGTCCACATTGCTGGCAAAAACGACCAGCCACTTCCGTTCCACAGTTCAGGCAATTCTTTTCCGTTCTTTCCTTATAATGCGACACTTGTTAAAATTTGAATAAAAATAAATACAATTAGTTAAGTTGCACTCATTCGCCAGTGTATAAACAATAGTCCAGATGAAAAACATCGCATTTGTTCTCATTTTAACCCTTAGTTCCTCTTCACTTTGGTCTCAATTCTATTATAACGACCTCCTGGCCAATCGCCAGACCAATCAACGATACCAGCAGTTGCTTGAAAAAGGAATCAAAAAAGTGACTATTACCAGTTACGACGGGAATACCCCTGAATCAGCGGGCTTCACCGCAGAACAAACCCTGGATCCGAAAAAAGGGCTGTTGGTCACCCGTACACAAACCAGTCAAACAGGAGATACACGCATCGAAGCAAGGTATAATGAAAAGGGCTGGCTGATCAGCAGCAGGGATACCGCCCAGAACGCTTCCAGCCAATCTTCCTACTCCTATAACCCCAATGGTCAGTTGATCCGTCTGGAAAGCAGCAGCCGGTCCGATAATATCACCACAACGGAAATTCATAACTGGACATACAACGAAGCCGGGTTACCCCAATCCATGCAACGGATTCGTAACCACGCGGACACTACCACCGTTAGTTTTGTATATGACGAGAGAGGAAACCTCGTAGAAGAAAAGGCCCTCCGCGCGAACCTTCCAGCAATCACCTACTATTATTATTACGATGCCAAAAACAGGTTGACCGATATTGTACGATTCAATGTCAAAGCGCAGCGGCTCCTTCCTGATTATATCTTCGAGTACAATGAAAACGACCAGCTTAAAAAAATGACCATGGTACCCGAAGGCACCAATGCTTACGAGCAATGGTTTTATCAATACCTGCCCAATGGCCTGCGCAGAATGGAGCTGGTTTACAACAAACAACAACAACTCATGGGTAAAGTGGAATACGATTATGAATAAAAATCTCAGCTTGCTTTTATTATGCCTGGTTTTCAGTTCCTTTACCAGCATTGTTTCCGCCCAGCCGCAGGAAAAACTAAAGGTTCTCGTTGTTGGTATGACACACGATCATGTGCATGGGATCCTTCAATTTTATAAACAAGGAAGAGTTATCATCACCGGAATTGTGGAAAGCAATCCTGAACTTATTGCCCGCTATAAAAAGTCCTATCAACTGCCTGATGCATTATTTTTCAACAACATCAGCTACGCGTTGAAAACGACCAAACCACAAGTTGCACTGGCTTTCAACGCCATCAATGAACACCTGGCAGTTGTAGAAGCCTGTCTTCCCCAGGGCATTCCCGTTATGGTCGAAAAACCACTTGCCAC
>JALOMU010000346.1 GCA_025455285.1 Flavihumibacter sp. | reverse complement strand
CTGGAAAGATGACAGTGATCAGGCCGGTCGAAATGGACTAAAAGCTGCAAGAGCGATAGGCATGTTGACCTACCGTAATTATGACGCGATGATCAAACAACAACAGGAAGCAGATCCTGAAAAGTCGGATGATTTTAAGGCTGCATCTTACATGCGTTACCAGGGGGAGAAATTGGTAAACCGGTTTAATGCGCAAGCCTATTGGCTGCTTACCAAGGCCCTTGACAGCCACAATATTGCGAGAGGCAGAAATACAAGCCTGGAAAAAACACTGGAATCTATTCTGCAACCAACATTGGTAATGGGTGTATCAAGTGATTTGCTTTGTCCGGTTGCTGAACAAGTTAAAATTGCCAGTCATCTTCCGAATGCCCAATACATCGAAATTGATTCTGCCTATGGCCACGATGGTTTCCTCGTCGAAGCCCCCACCATCGGCAAAGAACTGAAAGCCTGGCTATCTCGCGTACAGGCCTGAGTATAGTTTTCCTATGTCTCACGTTTCACATCTCACGTCTCACATAAAAAAAGCCCCGCTGGACTTGCGGGGCTGAAACTTTTGTGGACTAAACTGGTTACTTACAAGATCAAAGATCCGATCTCTTTATTGCTTTCAGAAATTGATTCGATCAGTACCAGTCTTTTGTCGATTAATGGAAAAATAGTATCGATAAACTGATTTTATACGATTTTGATTCTGCTCATTACGGTACTCCTGTTCGCCTTGCTCACCGGGATTTTGGCATTGGCAATATAGAGTGTGTTGTCCCTGATGTCAGAAATCTTATTCATGTTGATGATATAGGAGCGATGTACTTTACAGAACACATCCGGATTGATTTTTTCTGTCAGTGCCTTGATCGTATTGTGACTGATGATCTTTTTATCATTCGTGATAAACTTTACATAGTCCCCCATGCTCTCTATATATAAAATATCATCATTATTCAGGCGGATGAGTTTGCCATCGCTCTTGATAAACACATGAGACATTTCTTCCGTATCCTCTTTTTTCTCATTCAACGGCTTCAGTTTTTCCAGGGACTGAACAAAACGCTGGTAGCTGAATGGCTTGCGCAGGAAATCAGTCACACTGTATTCGAACGCATCAAAGGCATATTCGGTTTTGGATGTGGTCAGAATTACCTGTGGCTGGTATTGCATCTGGTCCAGCAGGCTAAAGCCATTGGCGCCAGGCATTTCAATATCCAGGAAGATAAGATCTACAGAATTTTCAGTGAGGTAGGGAATCGCCTCTTCGGTTGATTTGAAACTTCCTACCACATTGACTTTTCCACTTTTAATGCAATATTTCTGCAATACGTCTGCGGCAACGGAAAGATCTTCTACGATAACAGCTGTATACTTCATGACCATTATTGTTTTAAAAATTCCTGAATTTTATTAGCTTCCTGTTTGATCAGATCCAGTCCTTCCAGTATAAACGGATTTTCAGCCTCCAGTCGTATGAGCGAATCAGTTATTGACGGATTTGTGCTGAAAAAATTTTCCATTTCCTGAAAACGTGTCTGGAATTCGGATAAACCACAATACCCCCATAGTGGTTTTACGAGGTGTACTCTACGCTTTAGCTCTGTGATTTCTCCGTTTTCTGCCAGCCAGCTGTATCGCGCCGTTTCTTCTGACAATTGTTGGTGGGATGTGAGAAAAATGTCTGAAATAGCGGCCAGGTCATTATCATGCATTTCTAGCAAAAGCATGCTGTCAAACTGGCTACTGAGTTGGAACACAGTGTCCGAAATGGCTTGCATAGGGTACAATTTTTTAATTACTCGGTACGTTTGATAGGCAGATAAAAATTCCGACTACCAAACAGAAAACGATGAATCCTACCAACATATTATCTGGTGTAACGAGATATTGGGAAAAATTAGCGGAAGATCTCTACCACCGACAGGAGAACCTTCCTGCTTCCCCTTTAAAGACACTTACTGAAGTGGGAATTATCGTTGCGGGGCTAAACATGATCCTTTGTACGATCATGAAAGAATATATGGCGGCCTTTGCCTGTCTGATGGTATGTTCCATGTTGTTCTTCTCTTACTTTCTTAGATTATACAATCGCCAGGAACTGGCAAAATGGGTAGTGATCATCAGCTTTAATGCCGGTGTGCTGGTAGTAAGTTATTTCGTAGGTATTAAATCGGGTGTATATCTCTATTATTTCCCGGTGATCTTTGCCATGATCTTCCTGATTGATACCAAAATCAGCAAGGATCTCATCATTGCTGAAATTGCTACCCTTACCTTCTTCGGAATCGCTTTTATTATTTCACCCAATAATGGTAGCGGTAACCTGGTACAACAATCACATTATATCTATAATCTGCGTATTAATCTTACCCTTTCATTGCTGCTGACCGGATTGGTTGCTTTTTCCATCCTCAAAGCACTCAATAAAAAAGAAGAAGATATTCTCGGTGAGAAAAACCTGGGCGATACGATTTTTAATACTTCTCTTGATGCCATTTTTATTATTGATCTGGATACCCAATTGATTTCAGATTGTAACAAACGTGCACTGGAATTATTTTCCATCCGGTCAAAAGAAGGAATAACCCTCACTGCGGTTGAATCCATCCTGGGAGAAGAATCTGCCAAAAGGCTGAATGCATTCAGTAAAGAATCGTTTACTGCACATTCTCCCTGGTTTGGAAATATGGAGTTTTCGGATGCGGAAGGCCGGCCTATTTTTGCCTATGTAAACATTGTGGTATTTGAGCATCAGAAATGCAAGTATGCCAAAATGAGTATTCTCGACATTACTGAAGTGAAAATAGCCGAGGTTGAAACGCTGAAAGCAAAAGAGCGTGCAGAACGTGCTGCCAGGGTGAAATCGCGCTTCCTGAGTAATATGAGCCATGAACTCAGAACACCATTGAATGCAATTATTGGTACCACTAACTTACTGCACCAGGAATATCACCTGAACAGTCAAAGACAGATGCTGGATGTACTCAAGCATTCGTCCGAACACATGCTTACACTGGTGAATGATATTCTCGACTACAGCAAACTGGAAGCGGATAAAATGGAACTCAATAAAGAACCCTTTAACCTGAGTGCCTTCCTTGAAAAAGTAGTTACTGTTTTTGAGAACCCGGTGCGTCAGAAAAGTTTGTTGTTTCAATCGGATATATCCTCTGTTTTGGGTATCGATATTATTGGTGATGAATTGAGACTTCAACAGGTGTTGAACAATTTGCTGTCCAATGCAATCAAGTTCACAGATAAAGGGACCGTTAGCATGAATGTGAAAATCCTGATGAGAAGAAGCAATA
>JALOMU010000007.1 GCA_025455285.1 Flavihumibacter sp. | reverse complement strand
GTACCCGGCACCCAGGTGGCGGCACGTAAGCCCACTGTTGGAACCGCATAACTTACATCGCCCACATCCGTTGAACCCGTTGTTTTTCCGGTGTTGATCAGGATGGGTTTTACTCTACCTGCAGTTTCAATTGGATCGGCCTGAAATCCCAGGCCAGCCTGAATTTTCATAGCGAACTCCTTTTCTGAATTAGTGTACGTAACACCTCCTACTTTCACCAGGTTTGCCTGCATGATTTCCGCAAGCTGGTTATTGAGCAACAGCTCATATGTTCCCCCGATAATCTCAAAATCGGTTCGGGTTTCGGTTCCCATTGCAGCCCCTTCCGCTGCTTTCAGAATGCGTTCAAATAACTGCATCACAATTTCCCTGTTTGGATGCCGTACATAATAGTACACTTCAGCAAAATCAGGTACCACGTTTGGAGCCTTACCACCCTGTGTAATTACGTAATGGATTTTTGCATCAGCTGGAATATGTTCCCGCATCATGTTCACCATATGATTCATGGCCTCTACTGCATCCAGCGCAGATCTTCCTTTGTCAGGGGCAGCCGCTGCATGTGCAGCAGTTCCATAAAACCGAAACTTGGCTGATTTATTGGCCAGTGCACCATCCGCCCAGGTAGTATTTTCATCAGCAGGATGCCAGTGCAATACCGCATCCACACCATCAAATAAGCCTGCCCGAACCATATATACTTTTCCGGAACCACCTTCTTCCGCCGGTGTTCCATATACTTTTATCGTACCCTTCCATCCCTGTGCCTGAAGCTGTTCTTTTACTGCGATGGCGGCTGCTACAGAAGCAGTCCCAAATAAATGATGCCCACATCCATGTCCGTTTGCTTGTCCGGCTACCGGATTTTTTTCAGCAACTGCTTGTTGCGATAAGCCCGGTAGTGCATCAAATTCTGCTAATACTCCCAGTACCGGCGATCCCGAGCCATAAGTAGCAACAAATGCAGTGGGAATCCCCGCCACCCCTGCTTCCACGCTGAATCCATTGTTCTTCAGGGTCTCTTGTAATAAGGCAGAACTTTTCACTTCTTTATAACCCAATTCTGCAAAATCCCAAATCTTAAATGCAATATCTTTATATTGGTTATAACGTTCCTGTATAACCGAAGAAGCCTGCGTTTTCCATTTATCCAATTCCTTCACCGTGGGTTTCTTTTGCGCAAACAATACGAGGGGTACCAACAACCCACCAATCAGGAAACCTTTCTTCATATCGAACTTATTTTTAATCAGATTGTACAATTTAGGCTATTTATGAAAAAATCATTGTTGCTGATTTTACTGGTATTGGGCGGATGGCTGATCCTTGCGCAAAGTTGTTTTACGTTCAGAACCGCTGACTCGAAAGCAATCAACAGCTTTCAAAAAGATGGTATCTCCTTGAAAACAGCTACAATAAAACAGGATGGCTTCCCGCTGCATTATGTACAAACGGGGAATGATAGCCTGCCTACACTCGTTTTCATACATGGAACACCTGGAAGCTGGAATGCATTTGACCGGTTTTTAAAAGATAGTTTGCTAAGAACACAGTATCGCCTGATCAGTATTGATCGCCCGGGTTTTGGATATAGTAATTTCGGAGAAGCGCTGAACCTGTCGGACCAATCACGGATAATTGGACCAGTACTTGAATCACTTAAAAATAAGGAAGCCTTCTGGCTGGTGGGCCATAGTCTTGGTGGACCGATGATTCTACAACTGGCACTGGATTACCCCCAACTGGCAACCGGGTTGGTAATCATTTCCGGAAGCATCGATCCAGCTGCGGAGAAACCGGAAAGATGGCGTTATGTGCTGGATAAAACTCCGCTTAAGCTTTTTTTACCAGGAGCATTCAGGCCTTCCAATACAGAATTGATCTATCTGAAAAAAGATCTGAAACTCATGGAGCCAGTATTAAGCACTATTAACCTGCCGGTCTATTTCATTCACGGCAGATCTGATAGTTGGGTTCCTCCTGTCAATGTTGAGTTTGGTTTGAAGAAACTGATCAATGCCCCCAAACTGGACACGCTCTGGCTGGATAGCGGACATTTTATTCCGTGGACTGAATTCCAACCCATCCGAAAAAAACTACTTGAATTAAAGCCATAAAAAAACCGGGACAATGCCCGGCTTTCTATAGTGTTGATTCGTTTTACCATCCATCTCCATCCAGAACGTTTCCAAGTCCGCCCAGGATACCACCCTCTTCTTTTCTTCTTGGTCCGCCATACTGCATAATACGGCTGGCAAGGCGACTGATCGGAAGGGTCTGAATCCATACCTTCCCTGGTCCGCGTAGCGTTGCAAAAAACAATCCTTCACCACCAAAAATAGTATTCCGGATTCCACCTACAAACTGGATATCAAAGTCGATCGTTTGTGTATAGGCTACCACACAACCTGTGTCCAGTTTCAAGGTTTCCCCGGGCTGAAGTTCACGCTCAAATACGTGGCCTCCTGCATGAACAAAGGCCATACCATCTCCTTCCAGCTTCTGCATAATGAAACCTTCACCACCGAAAATACCGGTGCCTAGTTTTCGTTGTAAAGCAATACCCACACTCACTCCCTTTGCCGCACAGAGAAAAGCATCTTTCTGACAGATTACCCTCCCTCCCAACTGCAACAGATCCAGTGGAATAATTTTACCGGGATAAGGTGATGCAAAACTTACTCTCTTTTTACCATGGGCCATATTGGTGAAGGTGGTCATAAACAGACTTTCACCTGTTAATACACGTTTTCCCGCACTCACCAATTTACCCAGAAAACCTCCGGTTTGTTGTTTGGAACCATCGCCAAAAATAGTGGCCATCTGAACGCCATCATCCATCATCATAAAACTTCCGCTTTCAGCAACGGCCGTTTCATTAGGGTCAAGCTCTACTTCAACGTATTGCATTTCTTCCCCAAAAATCCTGTAGTCAATTTCGTGATTACTTCTCATGGAATAAAATTACTAAGTTTTAGAACCAACTGCCAACAAATGCTTTGTATGCAGGATCTGATTCATTGCCTTTGATCTTTCGTTTTCTCCTGGCAACAGCCACCCTGTGCTTCAACATGGTGAAAAGTACCATTGGAATAAACAAGAAAGTCAATGGTGGAATTCCCATGATAGAGACCCATTTTCCTCCGAATTGGTTGCGCATGGGCCTTCTCAATCTTTCAGAAATCAGGTACATGGCAGGTACCACCACAAGGGTCATAAAGAAGGCAACTGTCAATCCAAAAATGATTGTCCAGCTCAATGGCTTCCAGAATACAGCGTTATCCCCACCGAGGAAGATTTTTGGATCCAGCTCAGCAAACAGCGTAATGAAGTTGATATTGAATCCAACTGCCAGCGGAATCAGCGCGAGAATTGCAGCCAATGCAGTCAGCAAAACCGGAATGATCCGGGTTTTACCAGCCTGAATAACGGCTTCCCTGGTTTTCATACCGCGAGCCCTTAACTCATCTGCAAATTCAATCACCAGGATCCCATTCTTCACCACAATACCTGCTAACCCTACAATACCAATACCGGTCATAACCACACTCACTTCCATTTTGGTAATTGCAAAACCAAGTAATACCCCGATTACACTGAAGATGATTTCGGTAAGGATAATTACTGGTTTACTTACGGAATTAAATTGCAAAACGAGAATGAAAAGAATCAACATTAATGCGTACACCAATGCTTTTCCCAAAAAAGCACCAGTTTCTGCCTGTTGTTCCCCTTCGCCGGTTTGACGGATGGTAACCCCCTCTGCAGTGAGTTTGAAATTATCAATATGATCTTTAATGCGCTGGTTCACTTCCGTTGGGGTGAAACCGGACAATACATTTGAACGAAGCGTGATAACCCGTTTCTGGTTTTTACGCTTTACACTTCCCAATGTACTGGTGAAATCAACATCTACCAGTGAACTGATAGGAATTCGCTTAATCGCACCTCCACTGGCAAAATCACGGAACACAATATTCATATTCAAGAGGTCAACCAGGTTTTGTCGTTGTACTTCCGTATTGCGCAATTGAATTTTATATTCATCTTCCCCATCTTTGATTTTGGAGATCTCCCGACCGAACAACGCTGTTCTGATCTGCATACCGATCTGCGCGGAGGAAACCCCTTCCCTCAAAGCCCGCTCACGGTTAATAGTAAGCGAAATTTCAGGATTGTTTAAGTCGATATCCATTTTCAATTCTTCTACGCCGGAAACCTGTATGGAGTCGAGATAGTTTTTAAGCGCCACCGCAGATTTTGTGAGATCGTCAAAATCTTCACTCGCAATTTCGATATTGACAGGCGGTTCAGTAGGCGGACCACCTTGCTCCTGGTCAACACTGAGTTCGGCTCCGGGAATTCCTTTCACAACTGCCCGAATAGAATCAAGTATTGGTTTGGTAGATTGTCCATGACGTTTTTCAAACTCTACAAAGGAAACCTGGATTCTTCCAAGCTCCGGACGTGTGCTGCGATCTCCACTCATTGGATCACTGGCACCCACCGCCACGTTGGAGATTACTGACTCCACAATCGGGTTTTCCTTTTTACCTCCATCCATATCCAGAACCTTGTATACCCGCTGCTCCAATACACGCGTAATCGAGTCGGTATATTGAACGGATGTTCCTACAGGCAATTTAAGGTAAACATAAACGAAGTTGGGATCTCCCGATGGGAAGAAAACAACAGGTACGTTTCGAACACCAAAGAATACAAAGGAAAAAATTAGTAATCCAATCGTACCCAGCAAAATTTTCACCGGTCTCCATCCATGCAACGACCAGCGTAGCAAACTTTCATAGTGCGACATGATCCAGGGCAATGCACGATTCTGAAAATTGTGAATGGTTCTGTCCAGGACAAAAACATTCAGAATAGCCAGCAGTACAAATAAAAGCAGCAGGTTACCCCAGAAAAAATACCAGTTAATTGCTCCCGGTAATGCCTCACCGAAACTCATACCTGCTACAAGCAGTAGTACACCCAGGATAACGGCCATCCAGAAACCCTTTTTCCTAAAGATGGAGGATTTGTTTCCTTCTCCTTCTTCGTGGTTCATAAAATCCACCGCAAATACCGGATTCATGATAAAAGCGACCACCAGGGAAGCTGATAAGGTAAAGATCAGCATGGTAGGAAGATAGATCATGAACTTACCGATAATACCCGGCCAGAATAAAAGCGGAATGAAGGGAGCAAGCGTGGTAAGTGTTCCTGCCAATACAGGGATGAACACCTCACCTGCTGCCATCATTGCTGATTTTTCCGAATTGATTTTACCCTTACCTTCCATAAAGATCCGGTGGGTATTTTCAATAACCACGATGGCGTCGTCTACAATGATACCAAGTCCGAATAACAGGGCAAAAAGCACAATAAAGTTCAGCGTAACATTTCCCCCAACAATCAGATCAGCAGCCGGCAAGAAGAGAAAGGCCACGAACATACTAAGCGGTACACTTAACGCTACAAAGAAGGCATTTACTACTCCCATGAAAAACATCAGAATGATCAGTACCAGAATAAACCCAATTACAATGGAGTTTACCAGGTCGTTGAAGGAGACGCGGGTAGCCTTACTCTGATCACCCGTAATTACAAGGTTCAAATCACGCGGGAATTCTGTTGCCTTCAATTCTTCAACCACTCTTTTCACTTCATCGGAAGTTTCAATCAGGTTTTCGCCGGATCGTTTGATGATGTTAAGCGTAATTACTTTTTTGCCATTTAAACGGGCATAACTCTCTGTGTCTTTGATGGTATCCTTAATGGTAGCGATATCCTTCAAATAAATGGGCGCACCGCTGGTATTTCGAAGTATCACTTTCTCAATATCAAAGGCCGTTTTGAACTGACCTTTTAACTGAAGATTTCGCTTCATGGTACCAACTTCCAGCAAACCACCGGAAATGTCCAGGTTTTCACGTGCTACAGCATTGGCAATATCATCAAAGGTGATATTGGCTGCTTCCATCCGGGCATTGTCGACATTAATCTGGAATTCCCGTTCAGGAGCACCTACCAGATCTACCCGGTTGATTTGTGGCAGCTCTTCGAGTTTGTCCTGCAATTCATCCGCATAGCTTTTTAGTCGCTGTAAGTCAAAATCACCACTTACGTTCACATACATGATCGGCTGTTCGGAAAAGCTAACTTCCAATACGGAAGGTTCTTCCGTAAGATCAGTAGGCAGATCTTTTTTAGCCTTATCCACTGCATCCTTGACTTTTTGCAGGGCGACATCCGTTTTTACATCCGTATCAAATTCCACGATGATGGCACTGAAATCCTGCTGGGAAGTGCTGGTAGTCTTTTTGATTTTAGCACCGGTAATCCCTTTGATTTGTTTCTCAATGGGACGGGTAACCAGGTTTTCTATATCCTTCGGTGAGTTTCCTACATAAATGGTTTGTACATAGATAGTAGGAATCACAATATCCGGGAACTGTTCCTTAGGTAAAGTTACAAATTGAATCACCCCGATAATACTGACGAAGATCATCAGCAGGTAGATCGATGTTTTATTTTTAATACTCCAGGTAGTAGGTCCAAATTGTTTGAACTTCTCCTTCATATTTTCAAGCGCACTCATACTATAGTTTTACGCATTTCTAAAATTGATAATTCATCTTCCGCACAATTCCATTCTTAGAGACTGGTGGTAATCAGCTGGCCATCGTAGAGTCCCTGGAATCCTTCAATGATCAGGATATCACCGGCCTGCAGGCCCTTGTGGATTTCCAGTTCATTGCCGTAGAGTTCGCCTGTTTCAACCGGACGTTTTTTTGCTCTTAGTTTACCATTCTCATTCACTGCTACGAGTACGAATTTGCCTTTTTCATCATTTTGTAAGGTGTTAACGGGAATGGTGATGGCATCATTAACTGTATAATCTTCTATCCTGATATTGGCGATCTGGTTAGGACGAATCTGTTTATCAGCGGGCATTTTTGATTCGATGTAGAAAGAACGACTATTCGGATCAATCAGCTTTCCTGATACACTCACTTTTGTATTGAATGTTTTATTGATATCGGGCAGGATAACTTTTACCGGGCTTCCCACTTTTACTCTTTCCAGGTAATTTTCCGGAACCTGTGCCACTGCTTTTAATTCACTGGTATTGACAATACGAATACCATTCAATGGAGAACCGGTGAAGGTTTCACCAACTTTGATATTTACTTCATCCGCAATACCACTTACCTGCGCATATACGTTTGTCATCGCCAATTGCTCTTCAAGAATACCAATCTGACGTTCAGCCTGGTCTACATTGTTTTTGGCAGTGATCAGCTGAACTTCTGTTCCGATGTTCTGATCCCACAGATTCTTCTGACGAGAGTATAGGTTTCTTGCATAGTCCAGTTGTGTTTTGGCCGTTTCCAGTTGCTGACGGATTACAGCATCATCCAGTTTCAACAGCAGTTTACCTTTTGCCACAACATCGCCCTGTTTAACATAAATAGCGCGCACCTGTCCACCCATTCCCCTTGGGGTTATATAGGAAATATTCTGCGCTTCAATTTTACCTTGCAGATCGATATAATGGGTGAAAGGTGCTGCAGTTAATGGAGTAGTAACTACCAGCTTCGGCTTTTCAGGAGGGATAGCGGTGGAATCCAATAACAGGATTTCTTTTTCCAGTTCAGCAATCCTTGTTTCAGTAGAAACTTTGGTTTCTTTCAGAGAAGCTAGTTCTGCTTTTTTCTTCTCCAGCAGGCCACCACCACATGCTACCAAAAGCACGAGGGAAGAAGATATGAATAGTTGTTGTATACCGGTTTGCATATAAATCGATTTATAAGGATTCAGTTGATTAATAAATTTTTCCAATTGCAGTCAGATAATCCACTTTGGCTAAAGCCGCTTCATATAAAGCTGTGAACAGGTTGGTTTGGGCAGTTCTTAATTCCGTTTGTGCCGCATTTATTTCGGTATTGGAGCCTAGTCCCTGTTCGTATTTCTTTTTAGTCTGGTCATACACCCGCTCTGCCAATTCCACATTTTCCATTTGCGCGTCTACAGCCAGTACGGATGCGCGGTATCGGTTTCTGGCACTGGCTACATCATTTTCAATAGAAAGTTTGAGTAGTTCCATATCATACTCTGTTTTTCTCACTGCTGATTTTGCCTGTTCTAATAAGGCACGGCGACGGTTGCCATCAAAAATGGGAACATTGATGCGAAGCCCGAGGGTGCTTTGCTGGAACCAGCGTCCGCCTGATTTGAAGAAATCGAATTCGTTTCGCTGGGCGTTGGTGAAATAATTCCCAAATACGCTAACGGTTGGGAGGGCCATCAGTTTGTATCGTTTGACATTATAATCATTCAGTTCTTTACCGATCTGCAATAACTGAAATTCACGGCGATCATTAACCGAATAAGCCGAATCCAGTAAATTTTCCTTGATCAGCTCATCGCTGAGTTTATCCGTTAGCACCAGGCTGTCGGTAAGGGGCATACCCAGCAGCATTTTTAGTCCCAGGTAACCGTTATTGATTTGGGTTTTAAGTTTCAGGCTATCGGTGCGAAGGTTGGTAAGCGTAACATTCACCTTGTCTACATCCAATTGTTCTGCAAATCCATTTTTATAGATCTCTCGGGTATCATGGTAGAGCTTTTCAAAGCGTTCAATATTATCATGAAATAACTCCAGTTGCTGTTCACCGATCAATAATTGGTAGTAAACTTTATGAACATTGACAGCGATGGAAACTTCAGTGATCTCTGCATTTTTGCGGGCAAATTCCATGGCGGCATTTCGGGCCTGCAGGCCAACGAATACCTGTCCGTCGAATAGTATCTGGTTAAGTTCAGCACCTGTAGTTGATGAGTATTGCACCCCGAATTGAACCGGAATGAATGTACCAGGTGCTCCTCCGAAGAATTCTCCGGGAACCAGGCTAACTGGTAGTTTGATATTATTAATGAAATTGAAAGAACCATTCACCTGGGGTAGGGCGCTGGCGGTGACTTCGCGGTTCACCTGTTGCTGAATGCGTATGTCCTCCAGCACTTTTTTTACCTGGTAACTATGCTGCTTTGCATATGCCACGGCTTCCTGGATGCTTAAGGCTTCTGTTTTTCTTCCTTCCTGTGCGTAGCTGTCCAAAGAGCTGCTCATCAGTATAAGTAGTAACCCAACTGATAAGAACCTCCACAACGTTTGCTTGTTCATTGTTAACTGATTTAGATCTTTTTCTTTTTTTGCTGATAATCCAGAACCAACCGATACCCTTCCAACGAGACGATACCAAACAGATAATGTTCAATAATCTGTTGCTCTACGTCGGCAAGAGTTAGTTTATTCCCGCTGTAAAACACGGGATCCAATGGCATAAGCATGCTTTCAATACGGAATCGGGCGATGATGTCGACATTCAGCTCCGGACGATAGAGTTTCTCCTGAATGCCTCTGATCAGATTGTCTCGAATGGTATTGTAGATGAAATCGTTTTTGTGTTGCAGAAATTTTTCATAGGCCTTAGGATGATATTTTTTCAGATCCAGTATCACGGAGGGGTTCATGTTCCGAAACATCTCTTCCACCATTTCCATCGCTTTAAACATTTCATCGATGGCATTTTCTGCACTGAACTTATCAATATCGCAGCGGTCCCTTGACTCACAGATCTTACACTGAATCACTTCCAGCACCAGTTCTTCCTTATCGGCAAAATACTGGTAGATCGTTTTTTTACTGATCCCCATTTCACTGGCGATATCATCCATACTCACACTCCGGATGCCATATTTCATAAATAAATCACGGCTCCTGATAAGAATGCGGTCCCTGGTTTCCTGTTCACTCATAATCGGGCACAAAACTATGGAAACTTTAAATGTAACAAAAGTTTCCATCACATTATTTTACCATTCGTCCAGAAATTGAATGTTCCACCACCCGACCGGCGCCACCGGTCGGGTGGGCGCAAGATCAGGTGAAAATACCGGCAGGGTGCCTGCCCGCATTTTAGTAGGTTTGCACCAGGAACTGAACTATGGACAATCAACCGATTCGAACCGATGGCTGGCGTTGGAAAAAAATTTTCCAGTATTTCTTACAGGGATTACTGGTAACTGCACCTGTAGTAATTACGGGTTATCTGGTTTATTGGTTTGTTTCGTCGGTGGATAACCTGCTTCCCATTTTCCAGGAAGAAACACCGGAGGGCGGACTATCCACCCGGAATTATGGCTTAGGGTTTATTATCATTATTGTAGCACTGATTGTCATCGGGTACCTGAGCTCCAACTTTATCACCAGCAGGCTCTTCAGTTTTTTTGACCAGTTCCTGGAGAAAGCTCCTGGTATCAAATTCATTTATTCCTCCATCAAGGATTTCTTTGAGGCATTTGCCGGTAACAAACGCAAGTTCAATAAACCCGTGGCGGTATCCCTGCATCAGCCCGATGTATTCCAGATCGGCTTTGTAACAGACGAGGATGCCAGCGAATTCGGATTCACGGATTATATTACGGTATACATTCCATTTTCCTACTCCTTTGCAGGACAAACCTACCTCGTTCCCAGGAGCAGGGTGCGTCCCTTGGATCATATCAAACCTGCTGATGCCATGAAATACGTGGTATCGGGAGGCATCGCCGAACCCGACCAGGAACCTACCCCTCCCCGCGAGTAGGAAATTGTTGGATATGCGAACTATATGTTTACTGGCGGCAGTTCTTCTGCTGCACAACCCAGTTTATTGCTGGGGTTTCTTTGCACATGAAAAAATCAATGGGTATGCGGTTTATCTGCTTCCTCCGGAAATGCTGGTACTCTACAAGCCATCACAAGCTTACCTCCAGACCCACGCAACCGATCCGGATAAACGTCGATACGTGGTAAAAGCAGAGGGGCCGAGACATTTCATCGACCTGGACCAGTATGGCCAATACCCATTTACAGAATTGCCGCGAAAATGGGAAGATGCCCGTAAAAAATTTGGGGAGGACAGCCTGCAAGAGCATGGCATTCTTCCCTGGCGTATTTTACAGGTACTCGGAATGCTGACCAGTGCATTCCGGGAAAAGAATACCGCTTCGATCCTGAAGCTTTCCGCTGATCTCGGGCACTATATCGGAGATGCGCATGTGCCCCTCCATACCAGTTCCAATCACAATGGCCAGAAAACCAATCAGCATGGCATTCATGGCTTCTGGGAAAGCCGGCTACCAGAATTGCTGGCAGACCAGGAATGGGATTTCTTTCTGGAAAAAGCAAGGTATATCCAACAGCCAGCAGAAAAAACCTGGCAGATCATCCTGGAAAGTGCGGCTGCTGTGGATTCGGTACTTGAGCTGGAAGCGATACTAAGTAAAACCATTCCACCCGATCAGAAATATGCCTTTGAGTGGCGCAAGCAAACACTGGTGAGGCAGTATTCAGGAGAATTCAGCAGGCTGTATAACCAGGCTTTAAAAGGAATGGTAGAACGCCGGATGCGCCAATCGGTGCAGGCAGTAGCAGATTATTGGTACACAGCATGGGTAAATGCGGGACAGCCATCCCTGCAACAATTGGCTACAATTAAAGACCAATCGGATGGAGCGCCGGGATTAGACAGCCTGAGTGTTTTATGGAGAAGCCAACCTATCAAGGGCAAATCCTGCGACTAAGGGCAAGGAGAATTGACAATTTTTAAGGAACTTGCGGACTCACCAAACCAGCCAACGAAGTGGTACATAACTTTAATGCGGGTCCGTCTATCTTACCCAAAGAAGTTTTCCAGGCGGCCAGCGAAGCCATTCTCAACTATAATAATATGGGGCTCTCCATACTGGAAATCGGGCATCGCACCGATGCATTCCAGTCGGTAATGGACGAAGCCCGCGCCCTGGTGAAAGAACTGATGCAACTCAATGATCAGAAAGAAGTATTATTCCTTCACGGTGGTGCTTCCACACAGTTTTTCCAGGTACCAATGAACCTGTTGGCTGCAGATCGTAAGGCCGCCTATCTGGATGGAGGAACCTGGGGAGTGAAAGCAATAAAAGATGCCAAACTATATGGCACTGTGGAAGTAGTAGCCAGCTCCAAAGACAAAAATTATTCGTATATCCCTGACAGTTATACGATTCCGGATGATGCATCTTATTTTCATTA
>JALOMU010000345.1 GCA_025455285.1 Flavihumibacter sp. | reverse complement strand
AAAAAAAAGTGCGGCGGCCCAGCCAACCTGTTGCCGCCGTGATTTTAATAACAACAAAGCAAGTCCCAGTCCAATTTCCACAAATCCTGAAAGTACCACCACCAGATCAGCTTCCAGGGGAAGCCAACTGGGTACCTGTGCCTGGAATTCTGCCCGTGCCCAGGTCAGGTGGCCTATCCCTGCCAATAGCAAAAAGATTCCCAGCAGCCAGCGGGCAGCATGATGTATAAAACTTGGTTGCATGGGAACTAAGATAAATAATCTTAATTGGTAATATATATCCTGTTTATTGTTATCTGCCCATTTTGGTGCAACTTACCAGTTGGTATGAATGTAAATCCAAAGAGAGCAGAGCAGGCGCGGATATTGCGCATCGTGAGAAAAGTCCATCGCGCACTTGGTGCATCCTTGTTTCTCCTGTTCCTGGTAATTTCTATAACCGGATTACTGTTGGGATGGAAAAAAAATAGTGAATGGATCCAGGCTGAAACGGCTACCGGTAGTTCGGGTGATTTGAGGAACTGGTTGCCGATGGATAGTTTATACAAGCAAGCCTGCCGGTACCTGCAGGATTCAGTGGATGCCAATCTGTCTGTTAAGCTGGATAAAATTGACCTCAGGGCTGGTAAAGGAGTAGCTAAATTTTTATTTGCCGATCATTTCTGGGGCGTACAAGTGGATGGAGCAACCGGGCAGTTATTAAAAATTGAAAAGAGGCGCTCCGACTTCATTGAAAAAATCCATGATGGATCTATCGTAGATATGAAACTGCTGAATGGTGGTGATGTATTTAAGTTGCTTTTTACTTCCGTATCGGGATTGGCCCTCTTGGGTTTTACCATCACCGGTTTCTGGCTCTGGTACGGACCCAAACGCATGCGCCGCTAAAGCCTCTCTTCCATTCCTCCATCTTCCATTCCTCCTTTCTCACGTCTCACATCTGACGTTTCACTTTCCCTACTCCATAACCCCCTCTTTAATCTCTTCCCACAAATCACTGTAACACTGAGCCGCATACGAAGAGGCTGCGAAAGCGTGTAAGGGTGCCTGGTAGATGCCCATTTTTTCGACATCCGATAGATAAGGAATATAATTATGGAAAAACTTATTATCCCGGATCAGTTCCTGCATAATTTCATTGTGCATATTTTTCCGGATATCTACCATCGTGAAGCAGCACATTAACTTGGACTCGTCCAGGTTTTTTTCAGAGAAATAGTCTTTCACCAACTCGTAACTCCGAACCGAGAGGGTAGTAGGAATGGTTGGCATCAGGATGATATCCGCTGCATAAAAGATATTTTCGGAGAGCACGGAAAAGCCAGGCGGACAATCAATAAATACAAAATCATATTCTTTTTCCAGCTGGCTCAGAATGGATTTGAAGCGTCGTTTGGAGCTGCGCAATTCTTCCAGGATGATTTCAAGATTTCGTGCAGTCAGATCAGCGGGAATGATATCAATGTTTTCATAACCGGTAGCCATTACCAGTTCATCGAGGTCCAGTTGCTCATTAAACAACTTCTGTGTGCCGCTTTTGATTTTCGGTTGCACATTGTAGTAGAAGGAGGTTGAGCCCTGTGGGTCGAGATCCCATAAGAGCACCTTATAACCGTCCTGTGCTGCCAGGTAAGAAAGATTAACACAGGTGGCTGTCTTACCAACGCCACCTTTTAAATGGTAGAGTGCGATGGAAATCATATTGGAAAAATACCCTATTTCTTCATGCTTTCCAATTCCTTTTGCATGCGGAACATTTCATCCCGAAGTCGGGCGGCTTCCATGAAATCGAGATCCCGGGCTGCTTTCTCCATGGATTTTTTTGTTTGTGCGATGGCTTTTTCCATTTGCGGGATGGTCTTATACTGCTCCTGGTCTTCCGCCGCCACTTCCACCAGTTCTCCATCCGGTGCCATGGCATAGGGGTTTTTGATATCATATCCCTTGATGTCCAGCACTGAAGTTTGCGCCATTACCTGTTCTATGGATTTCTTCACCGTTCTGGGAGTGATGCCGTGTTCCAGGTTATAAGCGATTTGTTTTTCCCTGCGCCGGGTGGTTTCATCAATGGTACGCTGCATGCTTTCCGTGATCTTATCCCCATAGAAAATTACGAGTCCGTCTACATTACGGGCAGCCCTGCCCGCAGTTTGGGTAAGGGATCGCTCATTACGAAGAAAGCCTTCCTTATCCGCATCCAGGATGGCAACCAATGAAACTTCAGGCAGATCCAATCCCTCCCGTAGCAGGTTTACGCCAACCAGTACATCGATTTCACCCAGGCGTAGTTGCCGGAGGATCTCCACCCGGTCGAGTGTATCCACTTCCGAATGAATGTATTTGGATTTGATATTGATTCGCTGCAGGTATTTATCCATTTCCTCAGCCATACGTTTGGTAAGGGTGGTAACCAGTACGCGATCCCCTTTTTTAACACGGAGGTCAATTTCATGGAGCAGGTCATCAATCTGGTTGATACTGGGGCGCACTTCAATGGGGGGGTCGAGCAGTCCGGTCGGACGTACCACCTGTTCTACTACTACACCGCCTGTTTGTTCCAGTTCATATTCACCGGGAGTAGCCGAAACATAAATAACCTGGTTGAGCAGGCTTTCGAATTCATGAAAATTAAGCGGACGGTTATCCAGTGCTGATGGCAACCGGAAGCCAAAATCCACGAGGTTGAGTTTTCTGCTGCGATCACCACCATACATGCCACTTACCTGTGGAATGGTTTGATGGCTTTCGTCAATTACGCAGAGAAAGTCTTTAGGGAAATAATCCAACAGGCAGAAGGGACGGGTACCAGGCTGGCGGCGATCAAAAAAGCGCGAATAGTTTTCAACGCCGTTACAATAACCCAGTTCCCGGATCATTTCCAGGTCATAGTTGACTCTTTCGCTGATACGCTGTGCCTCAATAAAGCGGCCCTGTGTTTTGAAATACTCAACCTGGGCCACCATCTCATCCTGGATTTCATTGAGCACCTCTTGCATCATATCCTTGGGAGCGAGGTAGAGATTGGCTGGGAAGATGGCAGCATTTTCCAGTTTGCCAATGCGCTTGCCGGTAGTTATCTCAAAGCTTTCAATGGTTTCGATTTCATCGCCAAAGAAGATAATGCGGTAACCGATATCCAGGTAGGGGAGGTTAAGAATTTACCAGGGCATGCAGAAATCCCTGCCGGGAAATAAGCTGACCTTCGTGAATGCGAACGATTCCATTTTCAAATTCGGTAGGGTTACCCATACCGTAGATGCAACTCACGGAAGCGACAACGATGATATCTCTTCTGCCACTTAAAAGTTGCGAAGTAGCCTGGAGGCGGAGTTTATCCAGTTCTTCATTGATCGCAAGATCTTTTTCGATATAGGTATCAGAAACCGGGATATAAGCTTCCGGCTGGTAATAATCGTAATAGGAAACAAAATAACCCACTGCATTATCCGGGAAGAATTGTTTGAATTCTCCATAGAGTTGGGCTACCAGGGTTTTA
>JALOMU010000006.1 GCA_025455285.1 Flavihumibacter sp. | reverse complement strand
CCCCGGATCCGACCCCAGATCCCACCCCGGATCCAACCCCTTCCAATGATCCTCCCTGCCCTGATAATTATGAACCAAACAATTTAATCAGTGAATCAAAAACATTGGCGCATAATACGAACCAATCTGCCTCTCTGGCAAGCAGTTCTGATGTTGACTGGTTCAGTTTCAGAACCTGGAATTTCCAGTATTTAAAAATCAGTCTTTGGGGATTACCTGCAGATTATGATTTGTATCTCTATGATGTAAATGGAAATGAATTGGCTAGTTCTACCAACAATGGTACAACTGCAGAAGTAATCAACTATAACCTTGGTCCAGCAAATACCAACTACCGAATCAGAGTGATAAGTAAAACAGGAACCGTAGTGCCATCCGTTTGTTATCAAATCAGAGGCGAGGCTTTTTCAAGTCCGCTGCCTGCAGGATCTCCGTCTTTCGGTTCAGGAACCAATCAGCCGGGAATAGGTACTGCTATGGAAGTTGCTGATGCAAACTTAGTTCCTATGCCTGGATTAAGACTTTATCCGAATCCGGTAAGCAATTACCTGATCGTTGAATTCCAGGCTGTTGCGAATTCAAAAACAACCTTCAGCATAATTGATATGATGGGAAGAATCTGGGTTGTAAAAGAAGAAAAACTAGCAACCGGACCTATACAATATCGATTGATACTACCCAATCTCCCCAGAGGTAATTATGTGTTAAAAATTAATCATGGCGACATGATAATTAACCGTAAATTGACTGCAACTAATCAGTAAACCTTAGTATTATGAAAATCAGCTATCCGGCCTTTCTCCGCCATTGGCGGGGGCCGACTCTTACGCTATTTTTTGCAGTTTTTGTGCTCCAAACGATCGCTCAGATCAGCCAATATCCCCAGAACAGACAACTATATCCAAGAAATCCAAAAAACAATAAAGCAGAGATCCCCATTACCGGCAGCATAGATGCAGCTACAGGGTACAATTTCCTGTTGCTGAAAAAATACAGGAATAACCGGCTGGTTGAACAACGTTCTTTACTGCTGAAATACAGAAATGGGAAAGCTGACTTTAAATTCAAAGAAGAAATTAAAGCCGAGCTGGCGGAATACCGGTTCGACCTTTTCGGAGTAAAGGGACTCACCCAAACCTTGCTTCAATCAGCTGACCAGGTAGTGGCCGGAGATGCTTTTATAATCCAGGGACAATCTAATGCTGTAGCCAACCTTCGGGGTAATTTCACTCCTGAAAACGATGCGAATACGCCGGCTAATGCACCCAACCGGAACTTTGTTCGGGTATACGGCAGCGGTAGTAGTTCTTATGGTTTCACCAAAGAATGGTTCATTGGTGATGGGAATGTATGGTTTGAAAACAATGGTAATACCGGACAATGGGGTATGCGGATGGCATCCAACCTGGCAGGTGATCTTAAAATTCCGGTTGCCATCTTCAATGGAGCTGATCCCGGACAGCCGATTAATTTTTTCCAGCGCAATGATGCCAATCCGAATGACCTTAGCTCCAACTATGGCAGATTACTCAGCCGGGTAAAAGAAGCAGGATTTGAAAAAAACATCCGGGCTATTGTTTGGCACCAGGGTGAATCCGATGCATTGGGAGCTTTGAGTGGTACGCAGTTAACTACTGAGCAATACAAGCAGGCATTCCTCACTTTATATGACGACTGGAAAAAAGATTTTCCTGGCGTCGGAGGTATTTATCTTTTTCAGATTCGCTATGGTTGCGGAATCGCTTCTGTTGACGGAGCGCTACAGATTCAGGAAGCCCAACGCCAGCTCGATGATGAGAAAAAAGATATCAGCATCATGTCAACTGGCGCTACACAACAGTTATTTGATGGCGGAATTATTAATTATTGTCACTACAATTTTCCAAACGGATATGGCCTGTTTGGAGACTGGATAACAAATCTTCTTAAAAAAGAAATCTACAATGTAAAAAATCTACCCTCTTCTATTTACGCACCAGCACCAAAGCAAGCCTCTTTTACAGCAGTAGGGGATGAAAACCTGGCAACCCAGGTTACGCTTAGCCTGGAAGATAATAAAGCCACATATAGTGCTTTAGGTGATCTCAACAGCTCCTTCCGCCTTGAAGGAGGAGTTTTCCCCATTACCGGAATTTCGATAAACAAAAATAATATCATCATCGATTTTATTCGTGGTCCGGGAACAGAGGGAAACCCCACAGGCCTAAGTTTTATTGGTCACGATAACCAGGCCGCTCCAATTCTTGTAAATGAAGAGGGTATTGGCTTATTGTACTTTTCCAATTTGGCCATCAAGCCTGCAGAAGGACCGGTTTCTCAAAACTGCTCTGACCCATATGAACGAATCAGTTTGCTTGGCACTGAATTAAAAATGAATTCTTCCATTAAAGCGCTGATATCAAACCCGCTGGATACAGACAGATTTTATTTCAATGCAAAAAATCCAAACAGAGGATTAAAAATTGAATTGACGAACCTTCCTGCAGATTTCGATATTTATTTATACGATTCAAGGGGAAAGCTCATTTCAAGCAGCATTAAAACCGGTAAGAACAATGAATTGATTGAGCTTGACGATGTCAAAAAGAAAGAGCGTTATACAATTTATGTCGTGGGCAAAAACGGAGCTTACCATGCTAAAAACTGTTATTCGCTGAAGTTGAGTTTTAAAAAAGAAGGCGATGATGACGATGATGACGATGACGACGATGATGACGATGATGAAAGCAGCAGTGCAGCAATTGCAAGCGAAATGGAATCAGGCGCTCAGTTGATGCCATTGTTTAAAATTTATCCAAATCCGGTACAGGATCGTTTGCTCATCACCTGGCCAGCTCAAAAAGCCGGATCAGCAGAGATCCGGATTATAGACCTGAACGGAAGACAGGTAAAAGGACAACGTATGGCAGTACAGAACGGAACCAACCAATTGCAGATGCAGATAGGCGGACTTACACCTGGTGTATATTTCCTCCAGATACAGCAGGGCAATCAGCTAGTAACCAGAAAACTGACTATCGCTAAATAAAAAACGACAAATTTAATAGAAGCTGCTATTGAATTGCCAAATCAGGAACGCAGGTATTTTTCAAAAAATGCCAGTGTTCTTGACCAGGCAAGTGTAGCAGCTTCTTTATTATACCTGGCAGAGGAAGTATCATTGTGAAACGCATGCTGTGTGCCTTTGTATAGATATAATTCAAAGCGGATATGATTTGCTTTTAATGCAGTTTCATAGTCTGCTATACCTGCATTCACCCGCTCATCCAGCTCTGCGTAATGCAACTGTACAGCGGCTTTTATGGCCGATACCTGCGCAACAGCAGGCTGCCTTCCATAGAAAGCAACAGCAGCATTCAATTCAGGCACGGTAACTGCAAGCTGGTTGGCCATCGCGCCACCCCAGCAAAAACCAACTGCTCCCACCCTTCCGGTACAATCATCACGTTTATTTAAATAGTTAACTGCTGCACCAAACCGGGCGGTATTTTCTTCTGCATTTAATTTTGAAAACAACTGCCGAGCTTCGTCTTCGTCTGCTGGAGTACCACCTAAAGTTGACAAACCATCCGGTGCCAACGCAAGGTAGCCTGCTGCTGCAGCCCTTCTGGCTACATCTTCAATATGGGCATTCAAACCGCGGTTCTCATGAATAACAATAACAGCAGGAAACTTTGAACCCTTTTTAGGCTTTGCCAAATACGCTTTCATTGTTCCGAATGGGCTTGGATATTCAACCCGCTCTGTATACAGTTCATTTTCTGCTATCGTCTCAGCTGCCTTGTAATTTCCTTCCAGCAAAGGGAGAATCGTATTGGCTGCTGCAACACTTCCGGTAAGCGATATCAGACTTTTTAGAAACTGTTCACGGGAAAGTGGACGATGCGTGTATTCATCATACAACTGGATTATTCTCTGATCCATAGCTAGGTATTTGAAAAGAGAATTTACTACTAATTGTCCACTTCCAGTGAATGGATAATACCCTCCAATGAACGAAGGTGTTTTCCAAAGGACTTATTGAACATCCATTTTGCCAGCCAGTAACAGATGGGAATCAGTACAAGCATGGTAACAGGCAAGGCATATATAAAAATTGGTTTCGTCATCAGTTCTTCAATCGTTTTTCCTGAACCAAGAATTCCACCACTCAGATAGCCCCCGGCAGCGGCAAATGGATACACCAGCAAGCCTAGTTTCTGTTGAACACGCCCCCATTCTGAAATTTCCCGATGATGCATACGCAATTCATCTAAAACAGGCCTCGTAGCAGAAACTGTGGTTTGAATGGAAGCGTACAGTTTCCATGCTTTAAACAAGACATAAACTGTAAAAACAAGGGTAATAACTATAGTAATTAATATCGGCCAATAAGGAAATACAAAAAGAATGTATATATAAAATAATAAAATCAGGATGCCCCAAATCATATTCATAAATAAGGCCTTCTTTAATTTCATCAAGGGGTGGCCTGGCTGTATACGCTGAATCCTGCCTGGCTTAAGGAGCCGGGACAGATCCGCATCTTCCGGATTCCAATCCTGCCATTTAGTTTCTTCAGTCATGATGCGGTGCATTTAAGAGGTTCGTTAATCGTTGACGGATTCTATACAGTTTTACGGCCAGGCTATTAGAAGAAATCCCCATCCAGTCTGCTATCTCCTGGTTTGAATAACCTTCCAGGTGAAGTAAAATGATAGCCCGGTCAGAATCTGTAAGTTGACGAATGGCCTCCTGAAGTGCCCTGGAATTTTCCTGTTCAAACTGGATGGGAGGTAGTTGGCCTGAATCAGGCAGTATTTCTTTGTATTCAATCATAGTTTTCTTACGGTTACTGGTAAGTACCGTATTTAAACTGATCCTGTAGAGCCAGGTACTGAATTTGGCATCACCCCGGAATTGCAACCGACCCTTCCAGCATTGGAGCAGAATTTCCTGGTACAGATCCTTTTTCTCCTCCGGATCTGCAGCATAAAGAGATACTACCTTATAGATAATTCCCTGGTTAGCCCTGATCTCTGATAAAAAAAACGCTTCCTCCATGGTGCTGTATATGTCAGCTATTTTTCAATTGGTATCAAATCTCACCAGGAAATTACATTCCCGGCAAAATTTTTTTCATAAAATACGAAGCCTTTCATACTTGATTTTCACCGCTCGTGCATTGACAGGAATTATTGACCCGTTATCCCAATTAGGTTTTTGTAACCACAGGGGAATTGAAATTTTGTTTTCAAATAACCTGAGATGCTGTATCGATTTTCAATACTTGTTCTACTCATACTGATGAATAACTTTTCAGCAATTGCCCAACAAACCGGTAAGGTGAAGGGGCAGGCTGTGGAAGGAGCCACGATTAGCCTGTTGAAAGCATCAGACTCCAGCCTTGTGAAACTGGCAATAGCCGGTACCTCAGGTATTTTCGAATTGGAACAGGTAAACATAGGTGCATATTTGTTACAGGTGTCAGCAGTAGGATATAAAACTTATTACACCACCGCGTTTACCTTGAAAACTGAAAATGAGACCCATGACCTGAAAACGGTTCCTCTTTCCAAAAATTCCGATGAATTAAAAGCAGTTACAGTAACAGCCAGTAAACGGATGATTGAAGTGAAACCTGACAGAACCATCGTAAATGTGGATGCTGGTATTTCCAATGCAGGAGCCACCGCCATGGAAGTATTGGAAAAATCACCTGGCATTTCAATAGACAGGGATGGAAATATAAGTCTCAAGGGCAGACAGGGTGTGCTCGTACTGATCGATGGCAAGCCCAGTTATCTGACTGGGGCAGACCTGGTAAACCTGCTCAATAATATGATGGCCAACCAACTTGATCAGATTGAAATTATGACCAACCCGCCTGCTAAATACGATGCAGCTGGAAACTCTGGCATCATTAACATCAAAACGAAAAAGAACAAACAACGCGGATGGAATGGAAGCCTTAATCTCTCTTATGGTCAGGGTGCTTACTTCAAAACCAATAATGGTCTGAACCTCAACTATCGTAACGAAAAGTTCAATTTGTTTCTGAATTACAGTCAAAATTCCAATAAGAATTTCAATAACCTGTACATTAAACGAACCTATCTGGATGCAACCGGAAAATCAACGGGCTATTTTGATCAGCCAACCATGTTACGCATGCAGGGAGATAATAATTCGCTGAAGGCTGGTATTGATTATTCCTTGAATAAAAAAACAACTATCGGGATTACAGGTACTGGTTTTATATCTCCTCGGAAATACAACAGTCTAAGTACCGGATATTTAATGGATGCTGATCGCATTACGGATTCAACGGTGCAAACTATCAGTAAAAACTCCAATAAATGGATCAATGGTACTTTGAATCTGAATCTGCGACATACGATCAACAAAAACTCCGAACTGACTGCTGACCTGGATTATATGCATTATGATATGACGAACAACCAGCTTTTTCATAATACTATTACACTGGCAGATGAAACAGTTGTCAGTGATGGATACCTGAAAGGAGATTTACCCGCTTCCATTTCAATATATACAGCCAAAGCGGATTATAACACCACCCTGAAAGGCGAATGGAAGCTGGAAGCCGGACTTAAATCAAGCAGGGTCAAAACTAATAACCAGGCCAATTATTTTAATTCCGCAGGCAGCAACTGGATACCGGATTATGGTAAAACCAATCATTTCCTCTACGAAGAATCGATTTATGCAGGTTACCTGAATACCAATAAAAAAATCGGGAAATGGTCTGCACAAGGTGGCCTTCGGTTTGAACAGACCAGTTATAAAGGCAAACAACTGGGAAATCCGGAAAAAAACGACTCCAGTTTTCGCCGCAGTTATGCCAGCCTGTTTCCAAGCATTTACCTGACACATGAACTGGATTCCAATCACACTTTTACAATACAAACCGGAAGAAGAATCAATCGTCCGGCTTATCAGCAGTTAAACCCCTTCCTTTTCTTTATCAATGAATACACTTACCAGGTAGGTAATCCTTATATACAGCCACAGTTTACCTGGAATTTTCAGTTTTCGCATACCTATAAGGGTTGGTTGACTACCTCATTGGAATATGGCGATACCAAACAATATTTCTCACAAATCTTTAAGACCGAAGGCAGGGTTACAATTTTGACAGAAGGCAATCTCGCCAATATGAAAAACCTGAACCTGAGTCTGACAGCACAGCTTAAGCCGGCAAAATGGTGGTCTGCTACCATCAATCTAACCGGCACTTACCAGAAGGTTAACGGCGTTGGAATGAATAGTGATTTTGACAGTGAAATGCTCAGTGGCAACGGGAATATCAACAATCAGTTTAAGTTCGCAAAAGGTTGGTCCGCCGAATTATCCGGGTTTTACAATGCAAAAAGCAGGGATGCACAATTCACCATCTATGGCTTTGGCCAGGTTGCAGCAGGTATCGGCAAACAGGTACTGAAAGGTAAAGGCACAATTCGCCTGAATATGAGAGATATCTTTTTTACGCAACAGATTCAAGGGGATATCCGATACCAGAATGTGCGGGAGAGATTCAATCAAAGCAGGGACAGCAGGGTAGCAACAATCAGCTTCAACTGGCGTTTTGGCAAGCAACTGGGTGAACCCAGGAGAAAAAACAGTGGTGCGAGCGAAGAACAGAATCGTGTTCGGGCTGGCGGATGATCAACTGGTATGATCTGAAACAATCACCCATTTTCCATTTATTTTTTTGAACAGCAACGTGAAATGTCCACCAACATCACCGGCATCGCGGGTAAGCTGCCATTTACCAACTATCATCCAATAGTCGGGAGCTAATGGCAGAAAATGAAGCAGATCAAATTTCAATTTGCCCATTTTTGCCTGGGAATTATAGTTGGTTTTATATCTGCGTAGGGTATTGGCATGACCATAGGTAACCCCGCTTGATCCAATAAAAAGCAGGGAATCGGAGTTCCAGTAACCATCCATGAATGCATCAATATCACCTTTGTTCCAGGCAGTTTCCTGGGCTGATAAAACCTTCCGGATTGCCAACTCATCAGTATGTTGGGCAAAACTGCCGGTTGAAAACCCAATCAACAGAATACAAAGCAGGAATCTCATGGAAATTATTTTTGGAAAGGTAGAGATCGATCCCGAATCAACAAAATGGTTCGCCTGTTGTTATTTTGCAGTTTAGAAGCATATGAAAAAGATCTATCACCTTGGAAATTGTGACACCTGCCAGAAAATCCTGAAGGAAGTAGGTGCAGAAAAAAAGAAAGTCCAGCTGCAAGAAATCAAAACGGAACCGATCACTCCAGACCAACTGGACCAGATGAAAGAATTGGCCGGGAGCTTTGAAGCGCTCTTTAGCAGGCGAGCAATTAAATACAGAAGTTTGGGACTTCATGAACAAACGCTGACTGAAAAAGATTACCGCCGACTCATCCTGGAAGAATACACTTTTCTAAAACGCCCGGTTGCCATTGTTGGAAAACAAATTTTCATTGGCAATACCAAGGCAGTAGTAGAAGCTTTAAAGAACGCATTATAACACCGCAGCATCCTCATTGAAGAGTCGAATCACAAACAGACTCAGATTTTTGTATGGCGGAACATATTCTGCAAACAAATTGCGGGTTGCTTCCGATTTGCTGAACTGATCGTTTAGTTTGGTCCAGAAATCCGGCCAGTAAACATCCTGTTCCTGTAATAAAAGTGCATTCAACTCCTGGATCATAGGGTCGTTAATCAGTTTGGAACCGATTTGTTTGGTGGCTACAATCTGGGCCTCCGGACTTTTACCTGCCACTGTCAAAAGGTTTTTATAACCGCCACAGGAACCTAAAATTGCGAGTTTCATATATGGCTGAAGGTAGCCCAATGTAGTAGGCAGGTGATAACTGTGTCCCCTGTGAATGATGATTCCTGGTTTGATATTTTGCCGGGTCAGGTATTCGAGTAATTTTTGCTGCGCCTTCTCATCCTCCCGAAAGGTGTGATCAAGAGGGAGATTGGCGTATATATTAACCGGCTGCATGGATTTTTTAGAACAGATCTCTATCCATTTTGGAAGTCTCGCAATTTCCCACGTGGATGTATCCCTGAACAATTGTAAAAAATTAGAAAAACTTGACTTTCCGTCTTCATCTCCATAAAATAAAACGAGCTGATGAATCACCTGGTCTGAACCCATGATCGATTTCAATGAAAGCAGTTCATAATTACCCAACCGGGCAAAAAGTTCCTGCCTGGATGCCGGATTGTTTGCTACCTGGTAAATCTGGTCCAATATTTTGTAGAGTCGAATTCCATAAAAATTATCGGTATTCCGGCATCGCTGCAGGTTTTCCTCCAACAGTTCTCCCACAATGGTATTAGCAAGTGAATCCGATGATAAACTGATAAATGCATCTGCCACATCCATTGCTTCTTCCAGACCGCTTTCACGATCTGACTCAATACCGGAGACAAATCGCGACAAGAGCAGTTTCCGCTCTGCTTCAGGCATGTTTGCCAGATAATCTCCAAGCACGTTATAATGAGAGCAGATCCTGATAAATTTTCTGAACTGGTCATAGGCCACCATTTCCATGAGACTGTCTGACCGGCCAGCAGGAACCTGTTGCATCATACGTTTGTAGATTCCCAGAAAACTGGAAGTATACAATTCATCTTCACCGGTGGTGATCAGGTAATACAAATCAATAATGCGTAAGGGCTGAATACTCGCAAATCTTGTAGCCTGACCGTTCTCATGCAGGTCATTTATTGGCTTGATATAAAAAGCCATGGCCTTATCATGCAGAGCAGCACGGAGAGCGGGCTGCATTCCGACAGAAGAGCCCGCAGGTTTCGATCTTCGTATTTCCTGGATGGCATCCACCAATGTTTGGTAATACCCATTAACGTTAGAGCTCCTAAGCGTTAGCAGGCTATCTGCTGTGTATTTTTTTTCAACAAGTCCGGATGCAAAATGAGCCAGTTCACCCACATTACGATTGCCTGCCATATTTACCAATTCCTGAATCAGGGGGTGGGAGGAGTTCCTGATATAAGCAGCGAGGGGCGTTTGCTGTTGGTTGATATATTGAATCAGTTTTAAGGGAATTCTTTCCGCAATGAATACAAGAGCTGTGTCTTTATAAGGGAAATCAGGTCTTCTCTCCAGAAATGGAAAAAGATTCTCTGCTCCAACTGCCACCCTCCTCACATCTGCCAGTTGTTGAAGTCGTTTTCCAACCGGATACAACCGAAAGGCATCAGCCATCAATTGGGTTCTTTTGGCTCCAAAGCCTGCCATAATTCCCTGGAGAGGAAAGTCATTTACCACAGCATCAGCTATATGCGGAAATTTTTCCAATGCATATGGGATATCGTACACATCATATTGTTGTTGTTGAAGGCTCGCCCGGAGTGTTTGTAAAAAATACCGGAGACTGGTAATGCTGTTAATCCTTTCTTTCGGTTTTACTTCCTCTCTTTCAGAAAAAGCCGCCTGCAAACTATCAATGGTAAAATAGGCGAATTCACGTATCCGAATTCTGATCCCTTCCTCTCCTCTGAACTGATTTAGAAATTGCCTGTATTGTATCTGTTCAGCATCCAACAGCGCATTTGCCTCAGCCAGGTTAGCCTGAGCACTGGAAGACAGGGTAAAGGAAAAAAAACAGCATATAACTAGTAAAATTCTCTCGCTACGGCTCATGTTTAGATTTCAGCCTGAAGTTACGCTGAAAAATGCATACCGCCTGCTACCGGGCAAACTGGAGCAGAATTACTGACACCGCTTCAGGCGGCCCAAATGCTTCCAATAATTGCTGATAATGATTGGGGTTGATTTTTTCAAAATGTGTGGCTTTTCTGGCTTCTGTCCAGCCAGCTCGCAGTTGTTCAATTACAAGAGGATTATCCTGGTGTACGTTTAACAAACAAGCCACCAGTTTTTCCTGAAGTGCAACAGGAAGACGGGTATTTACCAGTGCCGGGCCAAGCGGTATCTCAGGTGATACGACAATCTCCCGGAGTTCACTTTTAAAACCGGGATTTTCCTGTAGGTAAACTTCAAAGGCATCCTGGCCCATTGCAGCCAGATCAGCGCTTCCATTTACAACAGCTTCCACCGCTGCTTTGTGCGTTCCGGCATATTGGAGTGATTTGAATTCCTGCTCGGGATTTGAAAGCGTTCTATTATTCAGAAGTAATCGGGGCACCAGGTTGCCAGAGGTAGACCCAGGTGCTACAAGTGCAAGCCTGATTTCAGCACTTTTGTCTTTTAGTTTAGACCAGTCGATAGTTGAATTGGTTCTTGTTATGAAGGAAGTCTTGTAGACATCCCTGGTACCTTTTGGAACAACCCAGGTAACCGGAGCCCACATAGGATGTTTCTTTTCAGAAGCAGAAAGTAACAGATAGCCAAACGTATTGATAAAGCCAAGGTCAACTTCCCCCATTTGAAGCGCTGTGATAAACTCGGGTACGGACTGATAAGAGTGAATCTCTACCGGGATTCCTATTGTTTTCTCAATATGATTTGCCAATGGTTCAAGATTCGCAATCCGATTGTTCGTGTCATACCGGTAAGTAGCCAATCTAAAGGTTTGAGCAGTTCCTTCTGTAATCAGAAATAACAGGAATAAAAAGAGACTGGTCCGCATCATGGAACAAATATCAGATAGCAACTTAAATTGTAGTGAAAGAAAACGGTTCTCTGGTTCTATAACAATTTTAAAGGCCTATACTAAGGATTGCCTCCAGTTGATCTGAACCAATTCCACTTGACAACTCTTCAATTTTAATTTGCTGATTAATACGATAGATTTTTTGTGCAGTCAACTGATAAAATATTTTTTTGCCCTGAACCATTTCAAGAGGCTTTTCAATAATGAGCGGATCTTCAGGCCCTGGGTAGCTGGTCAATTGACGGAGGGGCACCAGCGTATCCCAAATTATGACAGGCATTGCATTTTCCAATTTGGTCTGGTGAATAGTTAACCGGATTCCGGCGTCCTTTGACAGCGGTTGTTCCTGCCTCATGCGCGGGTCAGAAAAAATTTTAAACTGTACCAGTCCGGCCACAGGTTTTGGGTTGGATGGAATCGGTGGCGGACTGACCGATTTATTGCACGACATCATTAATGCGCATGCAAGCACAAATGGTAAAAGGTTCATGATGGATAGGTAAAATGGTTAATGGATCTACGAGATGAGCAACACTAT
>JALOMU010000005.1 GCA_025455285.1 Flavihumibacter sp. | reverse complement strand
CGAACCCTGCAGACACTGCTGGAAACCGGCATGGATGCAGTAGGCTTGCTGGGTGAGGATGGTAGCGTACTATATGTAAGCCCAAATGTTACCAAATTGCTGGGTTATACAGAAATGGAATGCAGGCGGTTGAATCTGTTTGAATTGTTACATCCGGAGGATCAGGATAAAGTAAAGGAAACATGGATGAAAATGTTGTCTTGTCCGGGAGAATTGATTAAAGGGGCGGATGCCAGAGTGAAACATAAAAATGGAGATTGGCGATGGCTGGAAGGTAATATGATTAATCTGCTGGAGGAGCCGGAGGTCAGAGGGGTAGTAGATGTGTTTCGGGATATTACGGATCGCAAAAAACAGCAGGATGAAATGTTGCGCATGAATACGGTGCTGGCGGAAGCGCAAAACCTGGCACACATTGGATATTGGGAAGTTAATATTCAACTGCAGGCAATGAGCTGGTCGGCTGAAACCTATTCAATCTGGGGCATGGATCCAGTTGAAAAGCCAACACTGGAATATTTTTATTCGACCATTCATCCAGACGACAGGGAATCGTTTATTTCATTGAATGAGCAATGTTTGAGGGAAGCAAGCAACCTGGACGCCGTTCACCGGATTCTGCTAAAGGATGGAACAATAAAACATATCCGGGAACGCGGTGCTTTTGAACTGGATGCAAACGGGCAGGTGCTGAAATTTAAAGGAACCGCACAGGATATAACGGAGGAGGTTAACCGAACAGAAGCCATTCGCATTTCAAATGAACGGTTGGAGTTGGTGAATAAGGCTACATCGGATGCAATCTGGGATTGGGATATGAAAAATAATCATGTCTATTGGGGAGAAGGATTTCATAAACTGTTTGGTTATAAACTAGAGGGAAATTCCGTTTCTCCGGAATTTTGGGAGGAATTGATTCATCCAGATGATAAAGATCGTATTTTATCCGAGTTGGAGATAGTACTTGCCGATAAGGGAATTGATACCTGGATGAGTGAATACCGGTTCAAAAAAGTAAACGGGGAATATGTTTTTGTTCAGGACAAGGTATTTTATATCCGGGATGAGAATGGTGTTCCCATGCGTATGATTGGCGCTATGATGGATATCAGTTCAATCAAGGAAGCGGAAAAGAAATTACAGGAAGAACGGAATCGACTCAGGGCCATTATTGATAATATTCCGGACTATATATTCGTAAAAGATCAGGAAGGCAAACATCTCATTTGTAACCAGGCACAGCTTGATCTGTTTGGTGTAGACAGTGAAGTTTCGGTTTCACAAAAGACAATCAGTGACTTGCTGGGAGAAGAAAAGGCTAATAATTTCTGGAAAGATGATCAGATTGTATTGCAAACTGGTCAACCTATTTTTAACAAAGAAGAACAGTTGTTTCCGAAAGACAGTGGTTTACGTTTTGCCCTTACCACAAAAGTGCCACTGAAAAATGAATTGGGAGAGGTGTTCGGACTGGTGGGAATTTCAAGGGATATAACCAGTATCCGTAAACGACAGGAGCAGGATCGGGTATTGGCCAAAATCACAGAAGCGATACTGGTTAGTCAGGATATCGAAGCTGCTTTGGAGGAGGTGTTGGCATTAACCGGAACTTATCTCGAAGCCCGGAGTGGAAATGCCTGGCTTTTGAATGAAGGGCAATTGAAATTAATGCGAACTGCCAGTTGGGGAATACAGCTGACTACAGAGCGTGAATTATATCTAATTAAGCATTACCTGGGTGAATTTTGGAAAAGGGGAGAACCTGCTTTTCTGGACCTTGAGCAGTACGGTGTGAGCACTTTAATTATTCCGGTAATTTTCCAGGAGCATACCATCACTCTTTTGCAATTTTTTTATCCTGACCTGAGAAAACCGGACCAGGCGCTACTGGAGTTTTGCGCTGAACTGGGTTCTAAAATGGGAATCGATATCAAAACCAAGAAGAGTGAACTGGAATTGAGTATGTTCTTTACCCATTGCCCGGATCCTCTTTGTATGGCAAGTGCCAACGGTTTTTTTAAGAAAGTTAATCCGGCCTTTATCAAGCTGCTTGGATTTGAGGAAGCATTTATTCTATCGAATCCGATTCTTTCCTTTGTTCATCCGGAAGACCTGGATGCAGCGTTGAATGTGTTGGAAGCTGCATTTGCCGGGCAACGCATGGAAGGATTTGAATGCCGCTTCAAAACCGTGAACGAGGAGTGGAAATGGTTAGCCTGGAGCAGTTCTGAGTTGGTATACGAGGAAGGAGTGGTATTTGCCTACGGAAAGGATATCTCCGAATTAAAGGAGGCCGAGCGCAACCTGGTGCAGTTCAAAAAAGTACTTGACAGTTCACAGGAGGGAGTAGCGATATATACACCGGCAACCAACCGCAGTTACCTAAATCATGCCCTGCAGGAAATGATGGGGTACAGTCCGGATGATTTTCAAAATCTGGAATCTCCGGCACTTGTTTATGCCAATAAGGAACAAGGTTGGGAAATGTTTGATGCCATATTGGCTGGCGGCTATTTTACTGGAGAAGTGCAATTGTTAGGTAAGGATGGCAGCATACTTGATTTATACCTTAGTGCAGGTCCGATTTTCGATGAAGATGGCAATGTTGAAGCTGTGTATGGTATTCATACCGATATATCAGAGCGAAAGAAATACCTGCTGGAAATACTGGAGGTCAACGAACGCTATAACCTCGTAGCAAAAGCTACCAATGATGCCATCTGGGATTGGAACCTGCTCACGAACGAGGTTGTTCGGACAGGCCTTGGGTTGGAAAGTCTATTTGGTTATGATAGTGAGGAAGCCAGTAAGGATCGTAGTTTCTGGTTGAAACGGGTACATCCGGAAGACCTTGAAGGAGTGCTAAAAAGAAGAGGTGATATATTGATGGATCCCCAGGTAAACTATTGGCAGGATGAGTACCGGTTCCTTAAGGCAGATGGAAAGTTGGCATATGTGCATGACAAGGGATTTATTATCCGTACTGCAGAAGGAAAGGCTATTCGGATGATTGGCGCAACACAGGATATCACGGATCGGAAAGAATTCCTGAATGAAATACTGCGGGTACAGCAAAACCTGGATGCGTTGATCAACAATACCGGGGATATGATTTGGTCTTACAATACGCGGATGGAACTGATTGTGGCTAACCAAGCATTTTTGGATGGTTATCTGAGTCTCACAGGGATGCCTATTGAAGAAGGAATGCCAATACTGGCAGATGTGTTGCCGTATCATATAATCGAACAATGGAAACCACTCTATGAGCGCTCACTACTGGGGGAAAGCTTTACCGCGGAACAGTTTTACTACCAGGAATCGGGAAATGAAGAACAGTATTACATGGTGTCCTTTACTCCCATGCGAAATGATAGGGAGGAGGTGGTAGGGGCAGCCTGTTTTGCACGAAATATTTCCGAACTCAGAAAAGCGTATTGGAAACTGGAGGAACTCAACCAGGAACTGTTGGCCAAAGCGGAAGAATTATCGGCCTCCAATGCAGACCTGGAACGATTTGCCTTTATTGCATCCCATGATTTGCAGGAGCCACTAAGGATGGTATCCAGTTTTCTGCAATTACTCAAACAACGTTACTATGGTCAGCTCGATAAAAAAGCGGATACCTATATTGAATTTGCGGTGGATGGCGCCAACCGGATGAAAGACCTGATCCACGGGTTACTGGATTATGCCAGGATTGGAAATACGTCTGCAGATGCCGTACCGGTAGACCTCAACCTGGTGATGCGGGATGTTCAGATCTTACTCAAAGCCAAGATTGAAGAATCCAATGCAATCATCCTTTCGGAACATCTGCCCATTATCCCAAGAGCGAACTATACACAATTGCTGCAATTAATGCAGAATCTGTTGGGAAATGCTTTAAAATACAGGGGAGAAAAAGATCCGCTGGTGCAGATAGGAGTGGAAGATAGTGGTGATACATGGACAATCCATATAAAGGACAATGGCATCGGACTGGACATGCGCTACGCCGATAAGGTTTTCCAGGTATTTCAACGCTTGCATCAACATAAAACGTACTCCGGAACAGGTATTGGACTATCCATTTGTAAGCGGATCGTGGAGAAAATGGGAGGGAAAATCTGGGTAGATTCAGAACCCGGGAAAGGAAGCACGTTCTATTTCACAATTGTAAAGTAACTTGTTGCAAATTACAACCCTCTGCATGGAACCAATTCGGATACTGCTGGTAGAAGACAATGAAGGCGATGTTGTACTTACGCTTGAAGCTTTTGAAAGTATAAGGCTGGCTAACAGTGTAAAAGTTGTGAACGATGGAGAGGAAGCCATCCAGTACCTAAACAAAGAAGGAAGCTTTGCTGATGTGGAGGAACCAGATATGATTTTGCTGGATATCAATCTTCCAAAAATCGACGGCAAGCAGGTTTTACAGTATATAAAAACACATGAACGATTCAAAGTCATTCCCGTAGTAATCCTTACTTCTTCTGCCTCAGAACGGGATATCAACGAAACCTATTCCAAACATGCGAATTGTTATATTACCAAGCCGGTAGATTTTTCCAAGTTTATTACTGTTATTAAGTCCATTGAAACCTTCTGGATTAATATCGTTCAATTACCGGTTAAACCAATCTGATATGGCGCCGCGTTTATCGGTTGATGAATTTATTGATTCTGTGAAGCAGGGGCAGCAGCCATCCGGATTAACCATATACCAAGAGGCGCTTTGGGAAGAAGGTGTTGGCAACTGGGACAAAGCCCATGAACTCATCCAGGATCTACCTGATAAACATGCGGCTCTGCTGCATGCTTACCTGCACCGGGCTGAAGGTGATGAATGGAATGCCCGGTACTGGTATAATAGGGCAGGTGCCAGTATGCCCGCTGTTGATACAAAAGAAGAGTGGAAGGAACTGGTGAAACGATTTCTTACATGAAAGCAGTACATCCTATTTATAACTGGCCTTTTGCATTGGTTTGTCTGAGTTCGCTCTTTTTTTCTGCCAGTTTTAATATGCTGATACCGGAACTGCCAGCATATTTGTCGAGCCTGGGAGGCGCAGAATACAAGGGATTAATCATTGCACTATTTACACTCACGGCAGGTGTATCCCGGCCATTTAGTGGAAAACTTACTGATTCGATTGGCAGAATCCCGGTGATGGCCATTGGCAGCCTGGTCTGTTTTGTCTGTGGTTTTTTATACCCCTTGCTCACCTCTGTTGCCGGCTTTTTATTATTACGGCTTATTCACGGATTCTCAACCGGATTCAAGCCTACAGCTACAGCCGCCTATGTGGCAGACCTGGTACCGGTAGGGCGTTGGGGAGAAGCAATGGGCATACACGGGCTCTTTTTCAGTACCGGGATGGCCCTCGGCCCCGCATTGGGAAGTACGATCGTACAGTTTTATTCCATAGATGTTTTGTTTTATGCATCCTCCTTTCTGGCCCTCCTGTCAATTGCTATCCTTTATAATATGAAGGAAACACTGCCGGGAAAACAGCGTTTTCAATTGCGCCACCTGCAGGTTGGCAGGAACGATATTTTTGAATGGAAAGTTTTTCCTGCGGCATTGGTTACCCTGCTTTCCTATCTTTCTTATGGCGCTATTCTTACATTGGTTCCTGACTGGGGCGATTTTATCGGCATTCACAACAAAGGTTTGTTTTTTATGGTGTTCACGATCGCTTCCCTCGTAGTACGTTTTGTGGCAGGTAAGGTTTCGGATAGGCGTGGTCGTGAAACAGTTATACGGGGCGGACTGATCATGCTGGTATTCTCACTGATGGTCATTGCAAGCTGGCAAAGCAGCTGGGGGTTACTTACAGGTGGAGTTCTTTATGGAATTGCTACCGGAATATTATCTCCCGGTATCAATGCCTGGACAGTTGATATGAGTGATCCCGATAAACGCGGGAAAGCCATGGCAACCATGTATATTGCGCTGGAAGCCGGTATCGGGCTGGGAGCACTGATTGCAGGAACGATCTATCAGGATCATATCAGCCGGATTCCCGGATTGTTTTACAGTGCTGCCATTATAACCCTGGCAGCCATCGCGTATATGTATTGGAGGAAAAAGCATGCATAAGGCCATATTAGAGGTACAAGAAATTTCAGTTATGATCGGCGATCGTATGGTTTTGTATCCGATCAGCCTGGAGTTGCTGCCGGGACAGAAGCTGGCCATCGCAGGTGAAACCGGCTCGGGTAAATCAACCCTGCTGAAAGCCATAGCTGGTTTACAAAATCTGAAAAGCGGGGCTGTCTATCTGCAGGGTGAGCGGGTGGAAGAAGCCTGGGAGAAACTTATCCCCGGGCATCGGAAGATCGCCTATTTGTCGCAGCATTTTGAATTGCGAAACAATTACCGGGTGCAGGAAATTTTATCCTATGCCGAAAAAGTAACGGAACAGGAGGCTGCTGAAATATACCGCCTCTGCCAAATTGATCATTTACTGAACCGTAAAACAGATCAATTGTCTGGGGGCGAAAGACAACGCATTGCTATGGCACGTCTTCTGGTAGGTGCACCTGCATTGTTTCTGCTGGATGAGCCTTTCTCAAATCTGGATGCACTCCATAAACAGACCATGAAGCAAGTGATTCTGGACCTGGGTAAGGCTATGGAAATAAACTGGGTACTGGTATCACATGACCCGGGGGACTGGCTGAGCTGGGCAGATGAACTGTTGATATTACGTGAAGGGAAGCAGCTTCAGAAGGGAGATCCTGCCAGTCTTTTTAATGCGCCGGAAGATGAATATGCAGCCGGTTTACTCGGCGCTTATTCGGTACTGAGTGAAAGGGAATGGGAGCAATTGAGCGGCGAGCGATTGAAGGGTCCCAAAATCATAAGGCCTGCAAAGCTTCAGCTTAACACTGTTCATACGGCTCCTCTTAAAGGACATATTGAAGAATCTGAATTTGTCGGTTATGGATACCTGTTAACGATTGCACTGGAAACAGGAAGTTGTATTAAGCTATTTCACAAGGAAGCCTGTCAGCCAGAATCAGCGGTTGGTGTTCAACTCAGATAAATTATATTTAGAACTTTATTCAACGATTTGATTTCCCCTTATGCAGAAAACGAACTTCCAGCATCTTTTTAGTATTCCGGTTATAGTAGCTGCCCTTGGTTATTTTGTAGATATCTATGATTTGTTATTGTTTGGAATTGTTAGAATACCCAGCTTAAAAAGTATGGGACTGGATGAAGCGTCTCTTTCCACCGTTGGCGCGTCCATCCTGAACTGGCAGATGACCGGCTTATTGATAGGAGGTATTTTGTGGGGTGTTTTGGGCGATAAAAAAGGACGATTATCGGTTTTGTTTGGATCAATTCTTACCTATTCACTAGCCAATATTGCCTGTGGTTTTGTTAAAGATCCGGATACCTATAAGATACTCCGGTTTATTGCAGGTATCGGGCTGGCCGGTGAGCTGGGGGCTGGCATTACACTGGTAGCCGAAGTATTGCCAAAAAGATTACGTGCCCTTGGAACCTCCCTGGTTGCAGGTGTTGGATTGCTGGGGGCTGTAGCTGCTTATTTTACGGTGGAACTCTTTGACTGGAGAACGGCCTACTTCATTGGAGGTGGAATGGGGATCGCCCTGCTTTTAATGCGGGTGGGAGTATTTGAATCCGGCGTTTTTTCTGCATTAAAAGAACAACATCATGTAAAAAAAGGAAATTTCTTTTCCTTGTTCACCAATAAAGATCGGTTGGTGCGCTACCTGAAATGCATTGGAATGGGATTGCCAACCTGGTTTGTTATTGGCATTCTTGCCACCTTCAGCAATGAGTTCGGTACCGCATTGGGAATTGAAACACCGATTCAGCCGGGCCTTTCCATTATGTGGTGTTATGTAGGCTTATCCATTGGTGATTTGTCGAGCGGTGTGATCAGTCATGCACTGGAATCCAGGAAAAAAGCAGTGCTCTATATGATGTTGTTTACCCTTGCAGCCAGCCTGGTGTATTTGTTCGCCGGCATCAATTCAGTCACTATGTTTTATGGAGTCAATTTGTTACTGGGACTCGGAATAGGTTACTGGGCCATGTTTGTAACGATCGGTGCGGAACAGTTTGGAACCAACTTAAGAGCTACGGCAGCCACTACGATACCGAACATGGTTCGCGGTACAGTGGTAGGCATGACTACGCTCTATGGTGTATTTAAAGGTGGATTTAGCGTAGTTCAGGCAGGCGCACTGGTGGGCCTGATCTGTTTTATAATAGGTATTTATTCAACACTGACGATCTCTGAAACACATGGCAGGGATCTTGATTTCCTGGAGGAATAAGATGAAAAGGATAACCATCAAAACAATTGCTGAGCAGCTGGGGTTATCCATTGCTACTGTTTCGCGTGCCCTGCAAAACAGTCATGAAATCTCAGCAACAACAAGAGAAAAAGTTAAGCAGGCTGCCAACGAACTGGGGTACAGTCCGAATGTGTATGCAAGTGGTCTTCGCGCAGGTTCCAGTAAAACCATCGCTGTGATCGTTCCGGAAGTAGAAAATCATTTTTTTTCGCAGGTAATCAGTGGTGTGGAAAGCATCGCGCGGCAAAATAATTATCATGTATTAATTTACCTGACACACGAAGACCCTGTGAAGGAAATTGAATTTGTTCAACTGCTGGGTAATGGCAGGGCAGATGGCTTACTCATTTCTGTAACTCATAACGGAAATGGGTATGCGCACCTGGATCAGCTGGTGGCTGTTAATTATCCCCTCGTATTGTTCGACCGCCTGGTCAATGAACTGGAAGTGCCGAAAGTGAGTACCAACAATGAGGTTATCAGTTATGAAGCGACTCGTTTGTTGATGGAGCGGGGAGCTGAACGAATTGCTTTCCTGGGACTGAATCCTGATTTGTATATTATCCGTACCAGATTGGCCGGTTATCAAAAAGCTTTACAAGAATCCCGACCAGGTGCAGAATCCATAGTTTTCAGCGGGACTGGCCGAATGGATGAAGATATAACCAGGTTGAAGGACTTTATCACCATCCATCAACCGGATGCATTTTTGGGAGCATCCGAATCGATGGCCTTATTGTTATATGAAATCAGTCGACAACAGGGTCAAACTATTCCGGAAAACTATCAATTAATCAGCTTTACCAATCTGGCTGCTGCCCGGTTTCTCAATCCCTCCCTTGCTTCTATCGTGCAGCCAGCCTTTGAAATCGGAAAGGAAGCTGCGGAATTGCTTTTTAAAGTAATTAAAAAGAAGAAAATCTATCCGGCGGAAGAGTCGCCCACACTTCCTTCTGTTTTATTGGAAGGCGATTCCATCCGGGCTTTCAGGCCGTAAACGTTTGCATAAGAAAACTTGGGGGTAAGCTGCGGAAAGTGCAATTTTAGGAGCAACATGCTTACCATAAATTAAACGTATGGCTGACCGTCGAAAATTTCTCCAGCAGTCGGCATTGGCTGCAACAGGTGTTTTGTTTTTTCCCCATTTCATGAAAGCGGGAGTTCCACCCAGTTCCCGGGTGGTGATTGGCGTAGTGGGTACCAATAGCAGAGGTGCCTATCTGGCTGAACTATTTGCGGGTATGCAGGGTGTTGAAGTTGGGTATATCTGTGATGTTGACAAAGTGGTATTGGAAAAAACCATTGCTGCCATTCAGAAACAGACAGGTAAAAGACCAAAAGGCTATACCGATGTACGGAAACTGCTGGAAGAAAAAGACCTGGACGCTATTTGTATAGCAACACCGGATCACTGGCATGCACCTGCTACCTTGATGGCTGTGCAGGCGGGTAAACATGTATACGTGGAGAAACCCTGTAGCCATAATCCGGCCGAAGGGGAAATGCTGGTAGCAGCTGCTGCGAAATACGGGAAGCTGATCCAGATGGGAAACCAGCGTCGTTCCTTTCCCAAAGTGAAACAGGCCATGCAGGAATTGAAGAGTGATGTAATTGGCCGGGTTTATTTTGCAAAGGGATGGTATGCTGCCAATCGAAAATCTATTGGAAAAGGCAAGCCGGCAGCTGTACCATCGCACCTGGATTATGAACTGTGGCAGGGGCCTGCACCCCGGACGGCTTACCGCGATAACCTGATTCATTATAACTGGCACTGGTTCTGGAATTGGGGAACCGGAGAAGCATTGAATAATGGCACCCATGAAATTGATGTAATGCGCTGGGGCTTGGGAGTTGACTATCCAACTAAAGTTGTTTCAGCGGGAGGGCGGTATGCATTTAACGACGATTGGGAAACCCCCGACACGCAAACCATTACATTGGAATTCCCCGACCGGAAAGCGATGTTCTGGGAGTCGCGCAGTTGCAATCCGCATACGGTGGAAGGCAGTGGAAGAGGCGTGATTTTCTATGGTGAAAAAGGTACAATGGTGATTCCCGGCGGAGATGATTACCAGGTATTTGATCTGGACAATAAACTCATCAAAAAAGTGGAGACAGAAATTGGAAAGATTGATGCCACCAATACGGTTGGTATGGGGGCCAACCTGGATACAATTCACCTGCAAAATTTTATTGAAGCGATCCGTAAACAGCAGGCGCTGACATCACCCATTCTGGAAGGACATAAAAGTACTCTGCTGGCACAGTTGGGAAATATCTCCTGGCGTACCGGTCGCGTCTTGAATTGTGATTCCCAGAATGGACATATTCTGAATGATAAACAGGCCGCTCAACTCTGGCGCCGTGAGTATGCGAAGGGCTGGGAAATGAAATTATAATCCTTAAACTACTGGTATGAGAAATCTACTACTGACGATTTGCTGCATGTGCTTGTTTTTTGTTGCAACGGCGCAAAACACTCGAGAGCAATGGGTTTCACTATTTAATGGTCGCGATTTAAAAGGCTGGAAACAGTTGAATGGCAAAGCCAGATACGAAGTGAAAGATGGTGCAATTGTTGGTACCACGGTATCTGATGAACCGAATTCATTCCTCGCAACCGAAAAAAATTACACCGATTTTATTCTCGAACTGGAGTTTATGGTGGATTCGAGTATGAACTCCGGTATTCAGTTTCGAAGTGAGAGCAGGGCAGACTATATGAATGGTCGGGTGCACGGCTACCAGATGGAAATTGATCCGTCCAAAAGAGCCTGGAGCGGCGGCATTTACGATGAAGCCAGAAGATTGTGGCTGTATTCCCTCGAATGCAATGAGCAAGGTAAAACCGCTTTTAAAAACAACCAGTGGAATCATTACCGGATTGAATGTTTGGGTAAAACCGTTCGCACCTTTGTGAATGGTATCCCCACTGCACATCTGGAAGACAGTATGCTCACCAGTGGATTTATTGCTTTGCAGGTACATTCCATAGGTAAAAACGACCAGCCTGGTAAACAAATCAAATGGAGAAATATTCGCATTCAGACCTCTAACTTACAGCCCAAAAAAGCTGAACCGATTTTTATTGTAAACCTGAATCCAAACAGCCTCTCTGCTGAAGAAAAAGCCCAGGGAATAAAGCTGCTTTGGAATGGCATAGATACCAAAGGCTGGAGAGGGGCGCACAAGGATCAGTTCCCGGAAAAAGGCTGGCAGATTCAGAAAGGTGTCTTAAGCGTATTGCCCGGTGGAGGTGGAGAATCCACCAATGGTGGTGATATTGTTACGGAAGAAGAATTCAGTGCTTTTGAATTGCAGTTTGAATTCCGGATTACGCCCGGTGCGAATAGTGGTGTGAAATACTTCGTAACAGAAAATGAACAAAGCAGTGGTTCGGCAATCGGGTTGGAATACCAGGTTCTCGATGATGAAAAACATCCGGATGCAAAAATGGGAGTGGTGGGTAACCGTACGATGGCATCCCTTTATGACCTGATTCCTTCCCTGAAAATGGATCAGTCTAGGCGCAAACCCGGTGAGTGGAACAAAGGCATGATCCGGGTATACCCCGATAACAGGATCGAACATTTTTTAAATGGGTACAAAGTAGTCGAATACCAAAGAGGAACTCCCATTTTTTATGCACTTGTTGCCCGCAGTAAATATGCTAACTGGAAAGATTTCGGTATGGCTCCCAAGGGGCATATTTTGTTGCAGGACCATGGAGATGCGGTAGACTACAGATCAATTAAAGTTAGAAGTATGAAGTAGTTATATACTTCTAAATTCATAATTCATAATTCTCACTTGTATATGTTTTTTTTAAAAAATTTCTCTCTCGAAGGAAAAGTAGTAGTAGTAACCGGTGGTACCGG
>JALOMU010000004.1 GCA_025455285.1 Flavihumibacter sp. | reverse complement strand
ACCACTTCCCCCCTGGTTTCCCATCTGGGTCACTACCTTGTATTTTTTGGCGGCTTCGGTAAGCAAACGTGCTTCATAAATATCATGGGTCAACGGTTTCTGAGTATAAACATGCTTTCCTAACTGCATCGCTGCAAGGGTAGCATTGGCATGTGTATGATCGGGAGTAGAAATTGAAACCGCATCGATCTGGTTCTTATGTTTTTCCAGCATGTCCCTGAAATCCTTGTAATAAGGCGCTTTAGGGTGAGCCTGTCGTGATTTGGCTGCTGCCCTGTCATCTACATCGCAGAGCGCAACGATATTCACTTTGCCGGTTTTGTAAAACTCTGCAAGGTCGCTGGTGCCTTTACCTCCGGCACCAATTCCCGCAACATTCAGTGTGTCGCTGGGGGCAACAAAGCCTTTTCCTAAAACATGGCGGGGTACAATGAAAAAACCTGCTGCCGCGGCAGTCGAGTTCCGAAGGAATTTTCTACGCGATGGCGATAAACGGGGCATAATTACAATCGGTTTGATAAAAATTAAAAGATGCCTGAATTTACGGTAGGTTTGTTTACCGATTGCGCATTGCATCAAAAAAAATCTATCATTTTGCGTTAATAAATTAGCAATATGTTCATTAGCTGGCTGGATTTTGAAAAAATAGATATTCGTGTTGGAACCATTCTGGAGGTGCAGAATTTTCCAAAAGCGAGAAAACCCGCCTTTCAATTAGTCATCGATTTTGGAGAATCCGGTGTAAAAAAATCTTCCGCCCAGATTACAGAACTGTATTCAATGGAGGAATTAACTGGCCGGCAGGTTATTGCTATACTTAATTTTCCTCCCAAACAAATTGCCAATTTCAGTAGTGAATGCCTGGTATTGGGAGTCTATGGTGAAAATAGTGAAGTGGTATTATTACAACCCGATCGTTTGGTAAAAAATGGTTCTAAAATCGGATAGTACTCAATCTTTATTCAATTCCTCACCTGTAAAACTAAAGGGAAGTAAATGACTTGCCGAATGAATTACGAATACAGGTCCTACCTGGCCGCCCAATATGATTCTCATAGGAGCCTGTTGCCTTTTTTCCTGCTCAATCAGTGATTGCCTGCAAATGCCGCAGGGTGAAATGGGGTGGTTACTTGCTGCACCGGCTGAACTAAAACTAATAGCCATGGCATGGATTACAGCCCCAGGATAAACAGAAGATACCGCAGCCAAAACTGTACGTTCTGCGCAAATTCCGGCTGGAAAAGAAGCGTTTTCCTGGTTCGTTCCGCTTAACATTTTTCCATTGTCCAATTTTACTGTTGCCCCTACAAAAAACCTGGAATAGGGAGCATAAGCCTGTTCTGTTACAGCTCGGGCAACTTCCAGTAAAGCGGCATCCTCCTTCTCCAATTCCTCAATGGAATCGTAAATATCATAAACAAATTCAAAGGAGTTGGTTTTCATACGTTTCGTTTGGAACGCTATCCGGTTAGTTTAATGAATCGTTCTGAAAAGGCGGTTCCAGCGTATTCCTTTGTTCAGGCTCATCCATATAATCCACGCTTCTCCCACCACATGATCTTCAGGCACAAAGCCCCAGAAACGGCTATCCTGCGATTGGTGGCGGTTATCCCCCATCATCCAGAAATAATTCATCTTAAAAGTGTATTGATTGGTGGGTTGTCCATTGATAATAAACTGATCCTCCTGTTTTTCCAACTGGTTACCTTCAAAAACGCGGATGGCTCTTTCGTAAATGGAGTAGTTATCAGCCGTTAGAGTGATAGTTGCCCCTTTTTTGGGAATCCAGATCGGACCATAGAAATCTTCTGTCCATTTATGCTTTCCATCGTGCGGAAATATATCAATAGTGAATTTAGTTGGAGGCACAGCATCCGGGCGAATCAGCAGTGGTGTTATCCGTTTCACCAACCCGCTTTTTTGTAATTTTTCAACTGCTTCTGCAGTGAGTAACATATTGAATACATTGCCGCTTAGTCTTGCAAATTCCTGTTCATCGTTGATATCGATATCGTATTCATCTTTCATAAATTCCGCATTCAACGGCTGTCCATTGGTTTCAATTTCGTAAAGCAACTGCGATTTCGGGGGAGCAAATCCCGGCTCTCCGTTGATGTATACACGTCCTTCCCGAACTTCCAGAGTATCACCCCCGATAGCAACACATCGTTTGATGTAATTTTCACGCTTGTCTACTGGCCGTATTACCAGAGGATAGGTTTCAGGATCGCTTAAGATCATTTGTCTTCCCAAATCCATATTGCCATTTCCAAATTGACGGGCAACATTATAATAAGGATACATCGACTGAAACTCCGGTTTATTGATAACAGTATCTCCATCCGGAAAATTAAATACAACTACATCGTTTCTTTTAACCGGACTGGCAAACCACCTGCTATAGGGTAATTTAATAAGTTCAGAATAGGATTTAGTGGTACTACCCGGCAATGAATGATGTACAAAGGGAACTGCCAGCGGTGTGTTTGGAATCCTGGGCCCGTAGCTCAGTTTGCTAACAAATAGGAAATCATTTACCAACAGCGTCTTTTCCATTGAACCGGTTGGAATTGTATATGCTTCAAAAATGAAGGTGCGGATCAGTGTGGCGGCAACAATGGCAAAAATGCCGGCATCCACCCACTCCCGAACAGGTGTTTTTTTATAATGTTTTACCCCCTCCGGACCAATGAAACGGGTCTTGGGATCCATTCCAATCATGGGAAAATAAACGAAAGGCAGCAAACAGGTTAAAGTATGCTCCCAAAAACTAAGCTTATTAAAACATTTTACAAATTCAATCAGGATTCCCATTGTAACAAACCAGCCCACCACCGGAATAAATTGCCAGAAAAACCAGTGTTTCGGACGTTTGGCGATTTCCAGCATGGTCCAGGTATTGTAAAAGGGAACAAAGGCTTTCCATGCAGGCACTCCTGCTTTCTGAAAAAGTTTCGAAAGGCCAAAAGCCGGTAACATCACCAGTAAAAGGGAAATCAGGGATACGATCAAAATCTGATTCGTTGTCATTCAGGCAATTTTAGATGTGGGCAAAAATACCATTATAAGGTAATAATACTAGTTTCCTGCACTATTTGTAACTGTTTTATGTAAATTATGACAGCTTAGCCCCCAAATTTTTGTTAATCGGAATTTTTACCGCATTCTTGCAAGCGTTATGAACAGGTTCAGCATTCGGGATATTGAAAAGCTTACAGGCATTAAAGCACATACACTCAGAGTATGGGAGCAGCGGTACCAGTATGATTTCTCGAAGCGAAAAGAGGGTGGGCATCGCTATTATGACGGGGAGGATTTAAAGAAAATACTGCGACTCTCCTTGCTGTACAAAAGAGGAAACAAGATTTCATCCTTGCTGGAAATTGATCAGGCGCAATTGGCTTCCTATTGCCTGCAGGATGTAAACGCAGGCATACATACTGAACCATTCCGCCAACTTTTGGAAGCTGTTACCAATTTTGACGAAGAAACGTTTAATCAGGTAGTTCATTTGCAGGTGCTGCACATAGGACTTCAAAAGACGATGCTGGACATCATTTTTCCATTACTGAACCTTATAGGAAATAAATGGCTTTGTGACCGGGTCATTCCTGCCCAGGAACACTTTTGTAGTGAGCTTGTAAAGAAAAAATTGTTGCTGGCAACAGACGGACTGGAAACTGTTTTCACCGAAAACACCAGAACCGTTTTATTATTTACTCCTACGGGAGAATCTCATGAAATTCCTATTCTTTTTATGCAGTATCTGCTAAAAAAGAATGGTACAAAATCTGTGTATTATGGCAAAAATGCCGACATCCAGGTGTTAAAGAAAATCTGCGAAATGCACCATGCTTCTCATTTGTATTTTCACCTGATCACCCACCTGGATGATCGTCCACTGGAAAACTACCTTCAGGAACTGCTCTCCCATTTTCCTGACAAGAAAATAGTTGCCGCCGGACCTGCCCTTCAAAACCAATCGCTTCCATCCTCCCCTTCTTTTACCTGGTTAAAAGACTCTGAAGCAATGTTGAAATTCTCAGCAGTAGACCTGGTTAATTCCTGGGCACCACAGTATTGACAACATCTTCCTTCACTATTGTTTTGCCGGAAAGAATAACGAGTCGCTCAACTACATTTCTCAATTCCCGGATATTACCTGTCCAGTTATAATCACGCAGTGCTTCCAATGCATCCGATTCAATTTCTTTTTTGGCGATACCGTACTCCATACAGATATTCTCAAGGAATTTATCTACAAGCAAGGGAATATCATCTCTTCTCTCATTAAGAGATGGAACATGAATCAGGATAACACTCAATCGATGATACAGATCGAGTCGGAAGTTTTTTTCTTCCACTTCTTTAAGCAGGTCCTTGTTTGTAGCAGCTACTACACGAACGTCTACTGAAATTTCTTTATCACCCCCTACCCTTGTGATTTTTCCTTCCTGTAAGGCTCTCAATACTTTTGCCTGTGCCGATAAACTCATGTCTCCAATTTCGTCCAGAAACAAAGTTCCTCCACTGGCCTGTTCAAATTTGCCGATGCGCTGTTTAATGGCGGAGGTAAAGGATCCTTTTTCGTGTCCAAAAAGTTCACTTTCGATCAGTTCGCCCGGTATTGCAGCACAGTTTACTTCTATTAACGGACCGGAAGAGCGATTGCTTTTCTCATGGAGCCAACGGGCTACCAACTCTTTTCCTACACCATTTTCGCCAGTGATTAATACCCGGGCATCAGTAGGTGCTACCTTTTCTATTGTGTCTTTGATTCGCTGGATAGCAGGAGAATTTCCAATCATTTCCTGCACCTTGCCAACCTTGCGTTTTAACACTTTTGTTTCTGTAACAAGGGAGGTTTTATCCATTGCGTTTCGTAAAGTAATCAATAGGCGGTTCAGGTCCGGTGGCTTGGAAATATAATCAAATGCCCCTTTTTTAACCGCCTCAACTGCGGTTTCAATAGTGCCGTGACCAGAAATCATAATGATGGGTATATCCGGATTTGCTTCCCGTGCTTTATCCAGAAATTCAATACCATCCAGTTTCGGCATTTTGATATCACAGAGTACTACATCAAAATTCTTTTCTTTAAATTTTTTCAATCCTTCTTCCCCATCCGATGCCTCTTCAACCTTGTATCCCTCGTAGGATAAAATCTCTCCCAATGTTTTGCGAATGGCTCTTTCGTCGTCGATGATTAATATTTGGGACATGTTAAAATCAGTTTATGGTGTGGTATCGCTTGTGTAATTAATATGGAATTGCATCTCAACTATACCAAAAATACCGATTAATGCAATTGCCCCTGATACTGGCAATTATTTTGCCATTTTTTCAACGTGCAGATAAACTGAGTTCAATTGAAACAATTGCTGTTCCCGCTGGATTTGACAGACCGGTGGCTGCAACAGGAAGTTATTCAGACTTTCTCCGGAAACTCGTATTAAAGCAAAACAAGACGGTTTATTACTATACCGGTCAGCCCAAGCCAAACCAGCAGGCTACATATGCAGTGCTGGACTTACCGGTTCGGAACAATTCCCTGTTACAATGTGCAGATGCAGTTATGCTCATCCGGGCGTCCTGGTTGTTTGACCAGCAGAAATATGAACAGATTCATTTCATCGCAACAGATGGTACCTGGTTGAATTATAGAGATTGGTGCAAGGGGGTTCGATATGTACTGAAGGGCAAAAAATTACTAACGGTAAGGCGTAGTGCTCAATCTGTTTCACTGGAAAATCGGGCAAACCTGGATCGTTTTCTTCAACAGGTGTTTGCCTATTGTGGTACGGCTTCACTGTCAAAGCAAATGAAGCGGAAGATACCCAACTCAATTCCTGAAGCGGGTGATGTATTTCTTCAGCCCGGTCATCCAGGCCATGTAATGCTGGTTGTTGATCTGGCAAAGAATGCAAAAGGGGAAACGATATTTATTCTGCTACAGGGTTTTATGCCGGCACAGGATATTCACCTGGTTAAATCCGTCCAAACACATTACCCGCAACCCTGGCAGCGCTTTTCAGGTGGCAGCTTTCAGACGCCAGAATGGAATTTTCCGGCTGGCAGTCTCTACCAGTGGTAAAGTGAAAGTGCTTCGTAATTGTACTAAAAAAAACGGGTAGAACTGTGCTTGACAGGAGTTGTGCGGGATTGTATTTTTGAAGTATCCAAAATCCAAAAATATCCACCTATGAACAGACTACGTCACCCTTTAAAAAGCACCCGCGAGATCAGCGTGTGGCAATTGACAACCAAACTTGTTTTATTGGCAGGGGTTTTAATGGCCTACTCGTATTGCTTTCTGCTTACTGTTGGAAGCATGTTGAAGTGAGACGCCAAATGTGAAACGTCAAACGTCAAACGTGAGACGTGAGACGGGAGACGTGCGAAGCCATTTAAATCAGTCCGCTTTAAAAACTTTAAACCCGTAAGAGAATTTCTCCTACGGGTTTTTTTATCTTTTGACGTCTCACGTCTGACGTCTGACGTTTCACTTTCACCTTTCACCTTTCACCTTTCACTTCTTCATATACATCACTTCTTTTACCAACTTTACCGTTCTTGTAATATCCGGCAAAGCAGCAGCAACCAGGTTGGGGGCATAGTGCAACGGTGCATCTGCAGCAGTTATCCGACGAATCGGTGCATCCAGGTAATCAAATCCTTCTTTCTGGATCTGGTAAGATATTTCAGATGAGATGGATGCGAATGGCCATTGTTCTTCTACGATTACCAAACGATTGGTCTTCTTTACACTTTCAAGGATGGTCATCCAGTCAAGCGGGCGAATGGTTCTGAGGTCAATCACTTCCGCATTAACACCCTCTTTCTCCAGTTCAGCAGCAGCACCTAAGGCAACTTTCATCATTTTATTGAAAGAAACGATGGTAACATCGGATCCTGCTTTTTTTACATCTGCTTTACCAAGTGGGATATAATATTCTTCTTCCGGAACTTCGGATTTATCACCATACATCAATTCGGATTCCATGAAGATAACGGGATCCTCTTCGTAACGGATGGCTTGTTTCAACAATCCTTTTGCATCGTATCCATTAGATGGAGAAACTACTTTAATACCCGGAATATTGGCGTAATAACTTTCGAATGCAGTAGAGTGCTGGGCTCCCAATTGTCCGGCTGAACCATTGGGCCCACGAAACACAATCGGACAGGAAATCTGTCCGCCACTCATAGCAAGCATTTTAGAAGCAGTATTCAGTATCTGGTCGAGAGCCAGAACAGCGAAGTTCCAGGTCATGAACTCTACAATCGGACGCAGACCATTCTGAGCTGCACCCACTGCAACAGCAGTAAATCCAAGTTCAGAAATAGGGGTATCAATCACTCGTTTTTCACCAAACTCATCGAGCATGCCCTGGCTTACTTTATAGGCTCCATTGTATTCAGCCACTTCCTCTCCCATCAGGAATACGCGATCATCGCGACGGAACTCTTCATTCATTGCTTCGCGCAGCGCTTCTCTAAATGCAATTGATCTTGCCATTCTTTTGTTTTTATAAGGAGTGGCAAATTTATTGGTTACACTCCAAATGCGCAAAAAATCCCCTATAAATGCCAAAAGCCCCGGTAAAGGGGCTTTTGGCAAAACTATTTTTACTCAATTTTTGAGTTTTTCAGATAGATTGTAACGGTCTTCAACCAATACCTTCATTTTCTTCATCGGTAGTCGCTGATAACTTTCCAGATAATCAGCTGTAAGGCGGCTTGATTCCCGGGTTGCAGCCCTGAAAGAACCGGTAGTAAGGTACTTCATCGCGCTTGCCAAACAGTCTTCAGTCAAATCTCCCCAGGCCTTATCGAGCCCATCCGGAACCTGACTTTCTGGTATAAATCCATTGAAATAACTTCCCTGATTGTTACTGTTCACTGTGCGGAAACTTACCGGAAGGATGTACCAATCTCCAACCGGAATCGGGAAATAACCAACCGGTTTACCATTCGACGCACTAGGTCCCACGATTTTCACCTCAGTATGAGGCGTCAGGCTGTTGATAAGACCTTCACTGGCCGACGCTGTGTTTTGAGATATGATAAAAACAATTTTTGCCGGATTAACGGTACCTTTTTTCTCGAAATTCACTGTTTCATCGAACTGGCTGGCATACCTGTTATTGAAACTTTGACGGTACATAACTTTTCCATTAGCGGCTGTTGGTGCGAGGTAGTTCCCCATTTCTTCCCATAAGGATACAAATCCACCACCATTGTAACGAAGATCAACTATTAACTCAGACACTCCCTGTGCCCCAAAATCGGAAAAGGTAGATGCCATTGCGGCCTTGATCTGATCCTGATCTCCCAGGAAAGAATTTAAAACAACATATCCAATTTTTTTACCTCCATTAGTGTAAACAGTATCTAAAGCAAGCGGATATTCCTGGTAGGTAATGGGAGTAAGTGTAATCTCCTGGGTAGAACCATCGGGCTTTTGAAATTCAACTGTTGCGGCATTTCCACCGTAAATGGCATTTACTATGAAATTAATGCTGGCATCGGACGTATTGATGCTACTATTGCCATTTATTTTTATCAACCTCCAGCTTCTCTGAACGCCAGCTTTTCCTGCAGCTCCGTCTTTTTCAACATAGGTAACCCTTAGGTCATTGTTGGAACGGAAAAAAATACCCATACCCAGGTCGGCGGAAATACCACTACTGGCATTGTCCCAGTCGACCTTTTTTACTGCGAAACTCCAGCGGTCAACAGGATTGCTAAAACCTGCTTCCCTGCTGAACGGCCGAATGGCTTCCATTATCTTGTTAGGATCTGAATAACTTTGTGCGTTAAAGGTTGCCGGTATCTGGTTATACCAGAGGTATATGTCCCTGGTATACAGCATGACGGAATCCTTCAGTTTTTGTTCAGCTGTAGGAGGAGTAGGTCCAGGTGGATTTGGATTTGGTTCCGGGTCGTCCACTTTTTTCTGACAGGCTACCAATACCCAACCAGCCATCAGAGATAGCAACAGTATACGTTTCATATGGGATTTTATTTTCAATTTACGTTTAAGTTTCACTTTCAGTTGCTCTGTTCAGCGAGAAAATGGGTTTTTAGTTCAAATTTTAACCAAATCCCCCAATTCCTTAGCCATTAACCAGTCAGTTTGGAGGTCGGTACCCAATAAAAACGGGTGATCTCCCTTTCGTTCAAACCCCCATTTTTGGTAAAAATGGATCGCTCTTTTGTTGTGTTCCCACACACCCAACCAAACCAGGTTTACACTTTTGGAGGCGGCAAAATCCAGTGCAAACTGCATTATGGCTTTTCCAACACCTTTTCCAATGGCATCCTGGGTTACATACAGGCGGGTTATTTCTACAGTAGCATCTGAAGGCAAACAACTGAAGGCCTGTGATTGCCAAAATCTCAGGCGTATATAACCTAGTGGCTCACCATTTTGCCAGGCAATAAAGAAATAATTGTCCGGTTCTTCGGGTTCCGCCATTAGCTGTTCCCTGGAAAATTGCTTGTCCAGAAATAACTGCATGTCTTCCGGCTTGTTGTAAGACGCAAAAGTATCAACAAAGGTTTGCCGGCTTAAGTCGGCCAGCAAACCTTTTTGTTCATTTGTTACAGGTAAAATATCCATCCAGGCAAGTTATGCCAGATTTTCAATTACCATAGCAGAAGCACCACCACCGCCATTGCAAATTCCAGCGGCACCGTAACGGGCTTTTTTATCTTTCAAAATATGGATGAGGGTAACCAGAATCCTCGCTCCGCTACAACCAAGTGGATGACCCAGGGAAACGGCACCACCATGAACGTTAACTTTGGCAGGGTCGAGTTGCATACGGCGACTATTCTCAATACCTACCACGGCAAAGGCTTCATTTAGTTCCCAGTAATCAATGTCCTGCATGGACAATCCGGCTTTTGCTACGGCTTTGGGAACAGCAAGGGAAGGTGTGGTGGTAAACCATTCGGGCGCCTGTTCCGCATCCGCATAAGAGAGAATCCTGGCAATGGGTTTCAGTCCGAGCTCATCCAGTTTTTCTTTGCTTACAAGGATCAGTGCTGCTGCTCCATCGTTCATAGTTGAAGCATTGGCCGCGGTCACAGAACCATCTTTCTGAAAGGCTGGTCTCAGTTCTGGGATCTTTTCAAATTTTACGTTCCAGGGTTCTTCATCTTTTGAGAAAGATATTGGCTCCCCTTTTCGTTGCGGGATGGGTACCGGAACTATTTCAGCATCGAATTTGCCTTCGTTCCAGGCTGCCTGGCTTCTTTTATAACTTTCGATTGCGAACTGATCCTGGTCTTCTCTGCTAATTCCACATTCACGCGCACATTTTTCCGCCGCATTTCCCATCGCAAGACCATCGTATACATCTGTCAAACCATCTTTTGCCAACCCATCAATCAGGGCAGTAGTCCCATATTTGTTACCCCAGCGAAGCTGTTCTACATAAAAAGGAACATTACTCATACTTTCCATTCCACCAGCTACTACAATCGATGCATCACCCAGCATAATGCTTTGGGCACCCAGTGCAACGGATTTCATACCACTGGCGCAAACTTTATTGATGGTAGTACAGTTAACAGTATCAGGTAAGCCGGCAAACTTTGCAGCCTGTCGGGCCGGAGCCTGTCCCAGGTTGGCCTGTAAAACAGCCCCCATCAAAACATCCTCTACCTGATCTGCGGACAGGCCGGCTTTCCCAAGGGCTCCTTTAATGGCAATCGAACCCAATTGGGTAGCACTAATGTCTTTCAGTGTGCCGCCAAAACTACCCATGGGAGTACGAACGGCCGCAACAACATAAACTTCCTTCATATGGTTTTTTCAGTTGAATGACGAAAATACGGAAACGGGCTCAAATACTAACGCCTGGTAGTTTTTCTATTTGTCGTCTCCCAGTAGCAATACCAGCGGGGTACCTCCATCTATTCGTTCAGCAATTAATTTAAGGATTGCTGCAAAAGGTACAAATAGGATCATACCTGCTGCCCCCCATAAAATTCCCCCCACGATGATGGCTATAATAGTAAAAAGGGTATTTAATTCCAGCTTTCGGGAAACAGCCCAGGGGAATATAATATTGGCTTCCAGGTATTGTACAACACCAAAGACAGCAATAACCCCAACCGGATACCAAATGGAATTATAGGTAACCCATGACAGGGTAATAGGGAAAAGCGAAGCTGCTAAAATGCCAACATAAGGAATAAAGGTGAGAACTGCTGCAATTACACCAAACAAGATGGCATGCGGCACACCCAGCAACAGCAAACCTACACTGTTTAAAATTCCCACTATAAGGTAAACAGCCAGCATACCTTTGATAAAATTGTAATAAGATTGAATTGCCAACTGAACGATTTCGGTTATACGTGGCCGGTATTTATCAGGAATCAGTAAAACAAGGGCTTTCATCAACCGGCTACGATAATACAAAATGAGAAAACTGTAAATAGGTATCAGGAATAATAGAACCAGTGAAACGGCAGAACTGGTGATGGTCTTTTGTAAAAAATTAAAGAGATATCCTGGTGCATTCTTCAGCAATTGATCAGTATAGGTTTGTTGAGTTACACTATCAATTTGCCATTCATCATTGAGATAGACAGAAAGACGACTCATAGATTGATTGATCTTGTCTTTTAATAGTGGCCATTCCGATCCAAACTGTTTTAACTGATATACAAGCAGGAATACGATTCCTCCAAGCAGCAGGGTTAGAAAAGTCAGGTTGATTAGAATTGCCAGTGATTTGGAGAGTCCTTTTTCTTCCATCCATTTACAGATGGGATAGAGAATGAAACTGATCAGTAGGGCAAAACTGAGCGGGATGAAGAGGGAGCGGCCTGCATATAAAATTATACAGGAGAGAACAACAAAAAGTAAAACCTGGTTTAATCTTGGCATGTTATAAAGATAAAAAAGGGCCGTCATATCGGCCCTTTTTTATCAGTTGTTCAGTGGGGAGAAATAATACCCCACTTCGCAAAGAATGAACTCGTTTGGAACAATGTTGAATAGTGTCTGATGCATGTGCTTTTGATAGCGTTGGCTGGTCTCCGGCAGATGCTCCACTAATTTCCAGTTGCGGATTTTCAGCACAGCCATTTTACTGGTATCCTGTAAATGCTCCTGGATCAACTGAAACTTTTCGGCAATATGTGCCTGATCGTTGAAGTACAACTGTTCGTTCATAGGTGTGGAAATTTTCAATGGGTACGTCGATTAAAAACGGAACAAA
>JALOMU010000344.1 GCA_025455285.1 Flavihumibacter sp. | reverse complement strand
AAAGAGGAGAAAAAACGGTAGCAACCGGACTATAATTAAAGTGCATGATTCCTATAGCTGTAACTGCTATTTTTGATATTGGTAAAACCAATAAGAAACTGTTGTTATTTGATGAGCAACAGCAGGTAGTTGATCAGTATGCTGAACGCATTGGGGAATTAACCGATGAAGATGGTTTCCCCTGTGATGATTTGTTGGCGATTCGGCGCTTTATATTTTCAGCTATCGATAGAATTATAGAAAATCCTGGCTGGAACCTTCAAGCAGTAAATTTCTCCGCCTATGGAGCAAGCCTCGTTTACCTGGATGAAAACGGTCAGCCAATAACACCACTCTATAATTATTTAAAACCATATCCTGACGAACTTGCAAATGCATTATTTGAAAAATATGGAGGACAGGAATCCTGGTCGCGGGAAACTGCTTCGCCCTACCTCGGAAGTCTGAATTCCGGGCTACAGCTTTACCGGTTGAAAATGGAACAACCGGAATTGTTCCGACAGGTGAATTTCGCACTTCATTTACCGCAGTATTGCTCTTATTTGTTAACCGGACTTCACAGTTCAGATCCAACCAGCATTGGTTGTCATACGGGTTTATGGGATTATGAAAAGCAAGACTATCATAAATGGGTAAAACAGGAAGGCTTAACAGAAAAACTGGCTCCCCTTTTTCCTGCCAATTATAAAGAACGGGTTCGATACAAGGGGCAGGCTTTCTGGTGTGGGATTGGCATGCACGATAGTTCCGCCGCTCTTGTTCCCTATCTTCAGCAGGCGGATAAAAAATTTACATTGCTTTCTACAGGCACCTGGTGTATTACATTGAATCCGTTTAATGAAGATCCGCTCACCCTTCAGGAGTTGGCTTTGGATTGTCTTTGTTATATGAGTTGCGAAGGCAAACCAGTGAAAGCAAGCCGGCTCTTTGGAGGCTATGAACATGAAATCCAGGTCAAACGCATAGCCGATCATTTTCAACTATCAGTTGAGCAGATCTTATCGGCTACAATTGATAAAAACTTTACTCCGATACCATCGTCCTTTACACCTGCCCCCGGCTCCCTGATTGAACAGCTCGCCTTCCGCGATCGTTCTTTACAGGACTTTGCTACAGCTTCGGAGGCCTATCACCAATTAATGTTTGATCTGATAACCTTACAGGCAGTATCGATTCGACTGGTTCTTACTGAAGATATTCATATTCTTTTTTTGGAAGGTGGTTTTGCGAAAAATGATCTCTTCATTCACTTTCTTAAACTAGCATTTCCCAAACTGACTATTCAGTTTGGTGAAAGCTTGCAGGGTGCTGCTCTGGGAGCGCTGCTGCTGGTGAATGATTCAGTTAGTTCTTCTCTTTAGAATCGTTTCAAACAGGTTCAAGATTCGTTTGTATTCATCGGCCCAGCTAGAGGGTTCAACGAATCCATGATCCTCCATCGGATACAGGGCTACCTGCCAGTTTTCTTTGCCTAATTCGATAAGCCGTTGATTGAGGCGCACTACATCCTGAAAATGTACATTGACATCCACCATACCATGGCAAATCAACAGGTGGTCCTGTAAGCCGGCTGCGAAATAGATGGGTGAACTCCTTCTGTAGGCAATGCTGTCTTCAACAGGCGTGTTTAGAATATTGGAAGTGTATCCATGGTTATAATGTGCCCAGTCGGTAACAGGGCGAAGCGCTGCACCTGCTGCAAAGGTACCCGGAGAGTTAAACAACCCCATCAGCGTGATGAACCCCCCATAGGATCCGCCATAAATCCCAATCCGTTTGGCATCCACTCCATGTTCTTTTGCCAGCCATTTTGCTCCGTCGATATGATCAGTCAGATCCTTACCACCCATGTGACGATAGATGGCAGTCCGCCAATCTCGGCCATACCCTGCACTTCCCCTGTAATCCATATCCAGCACATAGTATCCCTGGTCGGCCAACATGTTATGAAACATATATTCTCTGAAATAACTGCTCCACCATTTGTGCGCATTTTGCAAATACCCTGCCCCATGAACAAAGATTACGGCCGGCTTGGAAGGATCAGGATTTGCCGGACGATAGAATCTGGCAGGAACCATTGCTCCATCTGCAGCCGGAACCTGTACCAGCTCCGGATCGCGCCAGGAATAAGAGGCAAAGAATTCAGATTGCCCCTTATTGGTGATCTGTTGCGCATTGGCTTTCGGATTGTTATCCTGCAGATATAGTTCCCAGGGTTTGTTCGAATAGGAATACAAAATAGCCAGCTGTTTTTCATCAGGAGATACCACCACCTGGTTAGCACCTGTAAGCTGTGTGAGGCGTTCCGGTTTTCCACCGGTAACGGATAACCGATAAAATTGTTTTTCCCCCGGATGAACTTCGTTTGTGGTAAGGAAGAAATGCTTTCCGTCTTTTGATAACTGTACAGACTGTACTTCATAACTCCCTTGTGTAAGTGCTGTTTTTTTACCGGTTTGAATATTGTAGTGATAAAGATGTGAAAATCCGGTAGCTTCCGATTGGAACCAGTATTCATTTTCATTGATCCAACCGGCGGATGCACCAAAACTTCCAATACCGGGGCCGCCAATCCAGGCTTCGTCCCGTTGCCGGTCTACAAGTTTCAATTTTCCTTCCGATGGAATCAATTGCATGATCCATCTGTCCTTGTTATCCTGTGAATAGATTTCAACTATAGCATTGCTACCGGAAGGCGACCAGCTCAGCCGGCCAATGGAAAGCAGGCGTTTTGTTTTTTTCGCGGCTGACAACCTGGACGGATAATCTTTCAAATAGTCCGGAAGATCTTCAATACCCGGAATTGAATCCACTGAAACGGTATGAAGACTGTCTTTTTCCCGATCGTATACAAATAATTCACTGGTTCCCGATGGGATGCCTACTTTGGTTCTTGCCGCAATATCTTCCGTAAAACCTGTTTCAGTAACATAGTTGGGAACGATTGTTCGCTTGCCGTTCTGATCCGGTTTGAAAAGTGTATAACTGATATAACGACCATCTGAACTGATCTGTAGATTGCGCATCATTTTATCGCCGGTATACAGTTGCCGAACCTGTTTTGGCTTTGTCAAAGATTTTGTAAAGGCTTCGGTAGCTTCTTTCTTTTCTTTACGTTCCCGGATAACTTCCATCCATTCCAACTGATCTTTTTTTAACCATTCCTCCTGGGACCCCGAACGATGTTTGTTTTCTGCAGGGGTGGTTTTCTGAACGCTGATCAGCTGTTGCAGCGGATCCCAGGCATATAGGTCCTGCTGCAGTTGAAAAACGATCCTCTTTTCATTGAAAGAAAAAACCGGATTCATTTCGGAGGCAACTGTTTGTGTTATCTGCCTGGTTTTTCCTGTTTTGGTATCCATTAGAAAAATATCACCATCTTTTTGATAGAGGGCCTGACTGCGAGACAGGTTAAAAACCAGGTTACGATGGTAGAGAATTTCGTTCTTCCTTGGGCTAGCCAGTTTTTGTGGAGTACGATTTTCCTTTGTGATAAAATAAGTCGAATCGGCTGCTGAATTTTCCGGATTCCATTCAAAATACAGGATCGAACCATCTGCACTCCATTGCAGGTTGGATGGCGAAGTTCCGATCCATTTGGGATCTGCCATAATTTTATCAATGGTCAGCTTTCCCAGTCGGTTTTGTGCATATAAACCAGTGGATAGGAAAAGCAAAAAAACAATAGCGATTTTTTTCATGCCATTCGACTTTAACTGCTAAGATAGGGGATGAATACCTGTTATAACTTACCTTAGTAGAAATCAGTTTCTCCATGGAATTTTTTGTGGCAGAGGACTCCATTGTAAGGAAGATCTGGGGTAAGAGTGATACTATATTGTTCATATTTGCAGGCGCTGCGGCTGAGTTTGCACTCAATAAAGCGGTGGACTGGTTATACTATACCGGTAAATTACCTTCGGATCCGATCGGGCGATTGTTTTCTACGGTTGAGTATGCCCGTAAGATCGTTTTTACTCCAACCGTGGAGGCGCACAAGGCTATTGATATCATGGCTGCAATTCATGCTGGTCTCGAGAAAAAACGGGGAAGCCAGATTCCCGATTGGTCTTACCGCGATGTATTGTTTATGCTGATTTATTATTCGATTGCTGCCTACGAATTGCTGGAGCGGAAACTTACAGATGATGAAAAGCAGGAAGTGTATGATGTTTTTTACAGGATGGGATCACGCATGGGTGTAAAAGAACTTCCTGCAACCTATCAGGAATGGTTACCGGTGCGGGAGAGTCACCTGGTTCAGGATCTGGAGAAAACGCATTTTACTGAAGATCTTTTCAAGCAATACCGAAAGCATTTAGGTAATATGCGGTTTCGCGTATTAATTGAAGCACAAAAACTGGTAGTGCCACAACAGGTAAAGGAATTATTACAGTTCAGTGATTTTTCATTGCTTTCACCTGTTGTTCCCTTGTACAAAATCAGCCGGCTTATGAAAATGGACTGGATGCTCAAAAAAATATTACTACCCGGGGCTTACCAGGAGCAGATCCAGGGGCTGGATGTAGTTCCACCTGTCAGATAATTTACCTTTAGCATCGGATAAAAATTAAATAAAATCTGAAACAATATCTTCAGATTTTTGCTAAAATGTTTTCCATGTCCACGGTTGGCCTATTCGTTCCCTGTTATATAGACCAGTTTTACCCCCAGGTGGCCATTGCAAGCCTGCAACTGTTGGAGAAACTGGGCTGTAAAGTGGTGGTTCCCTTAAACCAAACCTGTTGCGGTCAGCCAATGGCCAATAGTGGTTTTGCCAGCCTGTCAAAAGGTTGTGATGCTAATTTCATTCAGAATTTTGATGAACTGGATTATATTGTTTGTCCTTCCGGAAGCTGCACCCTTCATATTAAAGAACACCTCCACAGTGAACAGTTTCCAGATAAAGCGACGCGGATTCAACAGCGCATCTATGAGCTGACTGAATTCCTCACAGATGTATTAAAACTGACCAGCTTCAAAGGATCCTTTCCACACCGTGTCGGTTTACACAATTCCTGTCATGGGCAACGTGGCCTGCATCTTTCTTCTATGTCTGAGTTGGTAGCACCGGTTTTTTCAAAGCCCGCGGATTTGTTGCAGCGAATCAACGGACTTGAATTAGTAGTACCGGAACGATCGGATGAGTGTTGTGGTTTTGGTGGTACGTTCTGTGTGTTTGAAGAAGCGGTTAGTGTAAAAATGGGGAAGGACCGGATCAGGGAACATGAACAAAACCAGGTGGAAATTCTGACCGGAGTTGATATGAGCTGTTTGATGCACCTGGAAGGTATTCTAAAACGCAAAAAAAGTCCGGTTAGAGTAATGCATATTGCTGAAATTTTAAATGCCGGATATGAGTAGCCGTCACGCACAATTAGCCGAACAATTCAATGCGGATGAACCACGTACTAACTGGCATGATCAAACGCTTTGGTGGGTTCGTCAGAAGCGGGACCGTGCTGCCAATACCCTGCCTGAATGGGAACAACTTCGGCAATGGGCATCCGACATAAAGGATCATACCTTGTCGAATCTGCATGCCTACCTGCTGGAGTTTGAAAAAAATGCACTGGCAAACGGAGTGTTTGTTCATTGGGCGACAGATGCCGAAGAACACAACCGGATTATTTACGAAATTCTACAAAAGGCCGGTGTTGACCGCATCGTCAAGAGCAAGAGCATGCTCACGGAAGAATGTCACCTCAACCCTTACCTGCAGGGTAAAGGCATTGATGTAGTTGATACCGACCTGGGTGAACGGATCGTACAGTTCAGGGAAGAAGCGCCCAGCCATATTGTATTACCGGCTATTCATCTTAAGAAGGAAGATGTCAGTAATACATTTCATGAACACCTGGGAACAGAAAAAGGGAATAATGATCCGCAGTATCTGACACATGCAGCCCGCCTGCATCTCCGGGAAAAATTTATTCAGTCGGATATTGCCATCACGGGTGTCAATTTCGCGATTGCCGAAACAGGTGGTATTGTAGTTTGTACCAATGAAGGCAATGCGGATATGGGGGCACATGCAGCCCGGATTCATATCGCCTGTATGGGATTTGAAAAAATCATTCCCAAAGCTGAACACCTGGGTGTATTTACCCGATTGCTTGCAAGAAGTGCCACCGGGCAACCTATCACTACGTATACCAGTCAT
>JALOMU010000343.1 GCA_025455285.1 Flavihumibacter sp. | reverse complement strand
TGGAGTATCCGGTAACCTGATGAGTTTGGGTGCCCTGGACTTCGGACTAATTGTGGATGGCGCCGTTATCATTGTGGAAGCCGTTATGCATCGGCTCTACCATAGTAAAACCTATGAAAAAGCAAGGCATATCAGCCAGGATGAGATGAACACGGAAGTAGAACATGCATCCGGCAAAATGATGAATGCGGCCGTGTTTGGCCAGATCATCATCCTGATTGTTTACCTGCCTATTTTATCGCTGGTTGGAATTGAAGGCAAGATGTTCCGGCCCATGGCCATGACCGTTAGTTTCGCCCTAATTGGTGCCTTCCTGCTTTCGGTTACTTATGTTCCTATGATGAGCTCACTTGCTTTAAGCAAGAAATTAAATCATAAACCAACAATATCCGATCTGTTGATGGATAAACTGGTGAGTTGGTATCGCCCGCTGCTTCAAAAAGCATTGACCATACCAGCCTGGTTGGTTAGTGGCGCCCTGGTGGTTTTCCTGTTTTCCATTTTCCTGATGTCGCGATTGGGTGGTGAGTTTATTCCTGAATTGGAGGAGGGAGATTTTGCAGTGGATACCCGTGTGTTGGTTGGCAGTTCTCTTACCACTTCTATTGAAGCCTCCCAGCAGGGAGCGGGATTGCTGCTGCGCAAATTTCCAGAGATAGAAAAAATCGTAACACGCATTGGAGCAGCGGAAATACCTACCGATCCAATGCCTATCGAAATGAGTGATATGATCATTCAGATGAAGCCCAAAGAAGAGTGGACCAGCGCTAAAACCTATGATGAATTGGCGGATAAAATGAGTCAGGAATTGGCAACTATACCCGGACTTACAGCCGGTTTCCAGTTCCCGGTTCAGATGCGTTTCAATGAACTGATTTCCGGTGCAAGACAGGACGTGGTGTGTAAGATTTTTGGGGAGAATCTGGATTCATTGTCCGCCTATGCACATCATTTGGCAGGGATAGTTCGTAAACTGGAAGGGGCCGCAGATATATATGTTGAAACGGTTACAGGATTACCACAAATAGTAGTGACCTACAATCGGGCTGCGATCTCCCGCTACCAATTACAAATTGCCGATATTAATAACCTGATTCGGGCAGCATTTGCAGGTGAGTCAGCCGGATTGATTTATGAAAATGAAAGACGCTTTGACCTGGTGGTTCGATTGAGTGAAAAAGGCCGGCAGGATATCAGCCAGATTGAGCAGTTGCTGGTACCTACGCCAACAGGTTTGCAGGTGCCCCTGTACCAGGTTGCTGATATTCAGGTTAAGGAAGGACCTAACCAGATTCAACGGGAAGATGCCAGGCGCCGGATAGTTGTGGGCTTCAATGTCCGTGGCAGAGATGTGGAATCGGTAGTAGGTGAGTTAAGTAAGGAAGTAAATAGCAGTCTTAAATTTCCGGCCGGTTATTATGTGCATTACGGGGGACAGTTTGAAAACCTTCAGCAGGCGAAATCGCGTTTGATGATTGCCGTACCTGTAGCATTGTTACTTATATTTTTCCTGTTATATTTTTCTTTCGGCTCCATTAAATACGGGCTGCTAATATTTTCAGCTATCCCATTATCTGCGATAGGTGGAGTCATCGCGCTCTACCTGCGAGATATGCCTTTCAGCATTTCAGCCGGTATCGGCTTCATTGCACTTTTTGGGGTGGCAGTTTTAAACGGAATTGTTTTGATTGCAGAATTCAATCGCCTTAAAAAAGAAGACAATCATTCACTAAAGGATATTGTTATGGAAGGAACCAGTTTGAGATTGCGTCCGGTTTTAATGACAGCATCTGTTGCTTCCCTCGGTTTCTTGCCGATGGCGCTTAGTCACGGTCCGGGTGCCGAAGTACAACGCCCGCTTGCAACAGTTGTAATTGGCGGATTGTTAACAGCAACTATTCTAACACTATTTCTCCTTCCTGTTTTGTATGTCTGGATAGAAAAGAAATGGGGTGTAAGTAAAAAGGCTCCAGCCATGGTATTAATCGTACTTGCTGCTTTGGGTTCAGCTAACGTACAAGCACAGGTGATAAATGAATATCCGGTTCGTCTTGATTCCTTATTTGTAATGGCTGAGCGACAAAATCTGGGTTTAAAAGCAGCAAGGCAACAGGAGGATTATTATAAGGTTCTGCAATCAGGAACGGTTGAGTTGCCAAAAACCGCATTGGGCATTGAATATGGCCGTTTTAATTCCGTATTCAATGACAATCGGCTATTTATGAACCAGGGATTGCAATTGCCTGCTGTGTATAGATCTCAAAAAAATCTGTATGCTCAGCAGGAACGATTGCAGGAAGCGGCTACCAGTATCCAGGCCAATGAACTCAAAAGAGAAATCCGGATCCTGTATCTGCAATTGATTGACATTCGGGAGCGGGAGTTGGTTTTGCAATCGTTGGATACAGTGTACAGCCGTTTTGGTAAAGCAGCAGCCTTGCGTTTAGAAACCGGTGAGTCTAACCAGTTGGAAAAAACAACGGCAGATGCCATGCTGGAACAATTGCAATTGCAGTTGCGTCAATTGGTACAGGATCGCCGGGCAATTCAGCAGCGATTGATGGCGCTTACAAACACCACTGATTATTATCAGCCTGTTTACCAGGAACCTTTACTGGAACTTGTACAATCTTCCGGGTTAACCGGTGCACCCGGACTCCGTTATATGGAGCAGTTGGGAGAAGTGGCCAGGGCGGTAGGCAAAACTGAAAAAGCACAATTGCTGCCCGAGTTTACGGTTGGTTATACCAATATGTCCATTGTGGGATATCAAAGCAGAAACGGGGTGGATAATCTGTATTTTGGTCCGGGTTACCGCTTTCATTCGGTCAACTTTACTATGGGTCTTCCCTTGTTTATGAAGGCTACCCGAACCCGGTTAAAAGCCGCAGAAATCCAGGTGGAGCAGGCTTCTACCCAGGCTTCTGCATTGCTACAGTCGCTTCAGTACCGGCAACTCCAACTGGAAGAGCAGTTGAAAAGATCCCGCGATCAGATACATTATTTCAGGCAATCCGGTCAAAAGCAGGCGGAAGCACTGGAATTACAGGCACGGGCTGCTTATGAAAACGGAGAAATTGATTACCTGCAATGGACCTTGTTGATGAATCAAAGCATCAATATCAGGCTGAATTATCTGGATGCCGTGAAAGCCTATAACATGCAAATGGTTGAAATGAACTTTGTAAATGGAAATTAAGAACAATGAAAAAACTATCAATTATACTATCGATACTGGTGATGGCGGCCTGTACTACTGATGCACCCAAATCCGAAACAGCCGCCACAGAATTGCTTATCAACCATGTTGAACTCGACAGCAGCCAGCTTCGAATGGCAGGAATTGTTACCGGTAAAGCGG
>JALOMU010000342.1 GCA_025455285.1 Flavihumibacter sp. | reverse complement strand
ATGATAACCGGAAGCTCCCCGATAGCGACTGTCGGTATTCATCATACCAGCTTTGGCCTGGAAAGACAGACCGGTATATTTAAACGGATTCTTACTGGACACCAGCAGGGTTCCGTTCATACCACCCGGACCATACAAAGCAGAAGAGGCACCAGGCAGCAATTCCATATTATCAACATCCAGCTCGGATAAACCAATGATGGCACCCACTGAGAAGTTTAGGCCGGGCGCCTGGTTATCCATACCATCTACCAACTGGTTGAAACGGGTATTGCCGCTATTTGCAAAACCACGGGTGGTAGGTGTTTTAAACGTGAGTGAGGAGGTAATAAGGTCCACCCCTTTCAAACTGCCTATAATATCGTAATAACTGGCAGCAGGTGAAACTCTGATCGCGGCGGAACTAACCCGTTCAATAGAAACGGGGGATTCCAGGATTTTTTCCGGAACCCGGCTGGCGGATACTACCACTTCAGTACCCAGGGAGCTCGAGGGCGCCAGGTTTACATTCACGGCATCACTGGCATTGTTTACCACTACTTCGAGTGGATCAAATCCAATGGAGGTGAAACTAAGGTAAATGGGGGTTTTTGGGAAGTTGTCAGACTAAAATTTCCTTTGTCATCTGTAAAGGTACCAATGGAGGTTCCTTTGATCGTAACTGATACGGCTGGCACCACGTCAGCGTTCGAGCTGTTCTTTACGTTTCCTGTTACGGTAACGGTTTGGGAATATGCAGCAATCGAAGTGAACAGAGCCAACAGCATCATGGCAAGATAGCTGTTGCTTTTTCTCATACCATGTAGGTTTTATGTGTTAATCGTGAGCAAAATAAGGATTTATTAATTCCGTACCGTTTTTTTCCAAACGGATTATAACTTCGCGATATGGCACCATTTCAATTCCCCTCACAAACCGCCTTTTACAAAGGAAAAGTGCGGGATGTTTACACCATTCAGGACCGTTTATTAGTAATGATCGCATCCGACCGGATCTCCGCATTTGATGTCATTTTACCGGAACCCATCCCATATAAAGGACAAGTATTAAACCAGATAGCTGCATACATGCTAAAAGCTACGGCTGACATTTGCCCCAACTGGTTATTGGAAACTCCGGCTCCCCATGTATCGATAGGAAAAAAATGTGTTCCCTTCAAAATTGAAATGGTAGTAAGAGGTAATCTTACCGGTCATGCATGGCGAACCTATAACAGTGGAAAAAGATCACTTTGCGGTGTTGCATTACCTGAAGGACTAAGGGAAAACGATTACTTCCCCACTCCTATCATTACTCCCTCCACTAAAGCATCTGAAGGGCATGATGAAGATATTAGCAAGGAAGATATTATTTCGAAAGGATTGGCAAGCGCTGAAGATTGGGCAGTACTTGAAAAATATACCCTCGCCCTTTTTGAAAGAGGTAAACAGATCGCAGCCAAACGCGGACTGATACTCGTGGATACCAAATATGAATTTGGAAAAATTGGTGATACCATCTACCTGATGGATGAGATACATACCCCCGACTCCTCTCGATATTTTTTTGCCGATGGATTTGAAGAACGCCAGGAAAAAGGCGAAAAACAGCAGCAACTTAGTAAAGAATTTGTTCGGGAATGGCTGATCGCCAATAATTTCATGGGTAAGGAAGGACAAACAGTTCCTGAGATGACACCTGAATGGATTGATACAATCAGCAAACGGTACATTCAATTGTATGAACAGGTGATCGGCGAACAGTTTATTCCACAAGCATGGACAACCGAAGAGACGCAAGCTGCCATTGAAAAATCACTGGAACATTTGTTGTAAGTAAGATGTTTGATGGTATCCGTCAATATTACCAGGAACTGATTCCGAAACTTTCTGATGAAGAATGGTTGCAGTTGGAAAACCGGCTGGTGATTGAATCGTATCCCAAAGGATCCCTGATTTGCAGGGAAGGAGAAAACTGCAAAGGCGTTTATTATATCCATAAAGGTTTAGCTCGCTTGTACTATACAGTAGATGGACGGGAAATCTGTACAGGTTTTGCCAAAGAAGGGGAATACCTAAGTGAATATGATAGCTTTTTGACCCAGTCGCCAGCCTCTCAATCCATGGATGTACTGGAGGATACAATTGCCATCAACCTGCCTTATGAAAAAATGCAGGATCTCTACCGGAATTATCCCATTTTTAACCAGGCCGGCAGAAAAATAGCGGAGGGATTGTTTATTCTGATTTCCCGTTACAATACGCGCTTACTCACACTGAGCCCGGAAGACCGGTATCAGTATATCATAGACAATCAATATCATCTTATCCAGCGAGTTCCCCAATATATGCTGGCTTCCTTCATTGGAATCAGTCCGGAGCACCTCAGCCGCATTCGTAAAAAAATGATCCGCTAGGCACCTATTGATAAATATCAAGATCGTTCCTTCTATTTGGCTTCTTGATATATGTTAATGGAAAAGGGTACTGCCTGGAAATAACTTGCTTTCAAAACCAGCACCATGTTAGCAAGACTTTTCCTATGGCTATTCATAAGCCTATCTTTCAGCACCTTTTCACAAACTCCGACACAGACCATTCGTGGCCGGATCACCGATCGTATCTCTGAACAGGCACTACAGGGAGCAACTATTCAGATCATTGGAACTTCCTTACAAACACTCTCAGACAAAGATGGAAGATTTGTCATAACAGGTGTTCCTGTTGGACGCATTCAACTTAGGGTGGATTATATTAGCTACAGCTCCGCCCTGTTGAATGAAATCCTGCTCACTACCGGTAAAGAAGTACAATTGGACATCCGGCTGGAGCAGCAGGTCAATACGCTGGCAGAAGTAACCGTAAAGGCACCCAAACTCAAAAAGGGGGTCGCCTCTAATGAATATGCAGTAGGTAGCAACCGTTCCATTAATATGGAAGAAGTAACAAGGTTCAGCGGAGGTCGGAATGATCCATCCAAAATGGTAAGCAATTTCGCAGGCGTGATTTCAAATAATGATAACCGCAATGATATTGTGGTTAGAGGGAACTCTCCTACCGGCGTATTATGGCGACTTGAAGGAGTACCCGCAGCTAACCCGAACCATTTCGCCAATCTGGGTACTACCGGCGGACCGGTAACCATACTCAATACCAACGCCCTGAAGTCGGCTGATTTTTACACGGGAGCTTTCCCTGCTGAATATGGTAATGCAACCGCGGCAGTATTTGATCTGCAACTCAGAGCAGGCAATGCCTATACACATGAGTTTACAACACAACTTAATCTGTTTAGTGGCCTCGAACTGATGGCAGAAGGGCCGCTGGGTAAACAGCGGAAAGGAGCTTCATACATGATAGGCTATCGCTATTCCTTTGTACAGATAGCACAATCCATAGGATTGAACGTAGGAACAGATGCGGTGCCCAAGTACCAGGACTGGGTATTTAATTTTCAATCGGCAAAAGGCAAATGGGGACAAGTATCGCTTTATGGAATGGGAGGTGTAAGTGCCATTGATTTTATCGGAAAGGATATCGACACCAGTGATTTTTATGCAAGGCAGGATCAGGATGGATATGTGCGTAACCGGATGAATACGGCAGGTATCAAACACCAACTGGATCTGAATGAGCGGACCTACTGGAAAACATCCGTTGCCTATGTGTACCAGCGGGACCAGTTTGACAATTACCAATACCCTGCACCTGTTCCGCCTTACCAGGGCAGATGGCAGATCACAGAGCGAAAGAACACGTTAAATTCGGTTAACCTTAGCAGTTATATCAATCAGAAGCTAAATGCCAAACTTTCCTGGAGAGCGGGATTAACAGGAGAAATGAGTCGGCTGAATTCCTTCCTGCAAGATCGCGAAGGGCAGGATGCGAATGCCCCTTTTCAATTACTCAATCAATATGACCAGCGTTATAGCTTGTGTCAGGTATTTGTACAAACCAGGTATAAGCCGGCGG
>JALOMU010000341.1 GCA_025455285.1 Flavihumibacter sp. | reverse complement strand
TTGTTCAAACGGGAGCATTTTATTCGCCAGCCGGGAGAGCCAACGCATAGCCAGTTTGAATTTAGCCAGCAGTGGAAAGAACAACGGCTTCAGTTCCGGATGAATGCCGAAGGCAAGGAAGGCAAAATTGCAAAGATCAGTTTACAGGTGGATGATTATTACGAATTCAGTCTCCCTGTAGAACTGTTAGCAGGGGAGTCACTGGTTACAGAAGGCAAACGGCAGGTACAGGTTTACGATGCAAAAGGAAATCACCGGCAGACCCTGACACTTGATCGGGACCTGCCGGTGATGGTACCGGGTAAACATAAAATCACAGTGGATTGCCAGTTCAGTGGGGATGAAAAACCTATCCTGTATTTCCAGGTTAGTGGTTTAAGCAAAGAGGAAACGGTTACAAGTGCTCTGAACCGATAATCGTCCAGTCTTTTTCTGCCATGCCTTTAGCCAGCCAGCGATCCATTTCGGTTGCGCATGCGGGTAAGATAGCAAGTTGTTTGCCGGCAGCTTCAGTAACTTCCAGCATGAGGCGTGCATCTTTCCGGCTCATTTGTAATTCCCAGGAAGGCTGGTCGTATTTTCCACTAAGCATGCGCGTTAGTCGCGCTGGTGCAGTAGCACCGGCATTCCAGTTCTCAAACAGGTTTGTAATGTCTTCATTGGGAACACCCATTGATTTGGCAACAGCCAGCATATCGGCAATGCCGGTGGTCATAGTTATAAGGAAAGAGTTGCCCATTAGTTTGATGGCAGCGGCCCGACCAGTATTGGTTCCATATTGTAATACCTTTCCGGTCATCGGGCTAATCATTGGAAGTACCTGGTTCAGAATGGGCGTTGCTTCGGAAATCAGCATGTATCCGGTGCTTTCGAGTGCATTCGCCGGGCCCATGAATACAGGTACGTGCACATAATGGATGCCTTTTGCAGCCCAGTTCCTGGTGCGATCGATAGCGCCCTGCATAGATGTGGTGGTATGATCCAGGATGAAACAACCTTTTTCAAGTGCCGGTTCAGCGGCTGTCAATACACTGTCCACTGATGCATCATCAGAAAGCGTGAGGTGGATCCGTTGGATGCCCTTAACGGCTTGCTGTATATCCTGGATGGCTTTCGCTCCGGCGGATTCAAGGACTACCGCTTTTTCATGAGTACGATTCCAGACCTGTACGGTATTGCCTTGTTGCAGAAGTGCTTTGGTAAAGTTGGAGCCAAGCAACCCCATTCCTATAAATGTGATCATATAAGTTCATTTGAACAACTAAGGTCCGAAATCCGGCCAATTTTCCAGCAGTTTTACCAATGGTGCTAATTGCTGGGCTTTAAGGAATGTTTTCCAGTCGGCATCCGAGAGCGTAGATGACTGGGATTGAAATACTTTCCAGATTTGTTGACCGAATGCTGGTCCATATTGGTCATAAAAATGAGCAGCAGCTTTATGCCAGTTACATTGGTACCAGCCATAATTCTGCGGATACTCCTGGCCAATCAGGTCATAATTTTTTTCAAGCTCTTCCAGCCCGGTAAACTTGTATTGCTGAAAGCCCCCGGCCACTACAAAGTTGGGAAAGACCGTCAAGGCTGGCAGCAATTGCGGTTTCTTTTCTGCAATAAAACTATGGGTCATGATATTACAGAATAATTCACCCATCCATTTGCGTTGCATGTTGATATTGGCCTGCATGTGAAATGCATGGGCCAGTTCATGAAGCGCCAGTATATCAAAAAATGCGAGTGCGCTGATACTGCCATCGGGTATACTATACGTGTTTTTTAAAGCTGATTTCCATTGCTCCGGGAGATTGCTGAGAGGCGGGATAAAACTTTTCCAAAAGGGGTTGTCCTGCGCCGCAACAATTAGTGTTCGCTGATCGTCGTAATGCGGCATTCCATACACCAGCCGAAACCTGGAATAAGTGCTCCAGTCCGCTTTAGCCAGTACCAATAGATCCACTTTCGGTTGAAAGGAGAGTTGATTGGCATAATAAGTAAAAGCCGTATCCACCAGGTTGGAAATTTCGGTTGCACGTGCCTGATAGCCTTTGCTAAAATAAACGGTGAAGTGTTCTTTTTCAAGTTTACCGAGTCGTGAATAATCCTGGGCTTTTACCTGGCCCTGCAATAAGGCAGTCAACAGCAACAGTAAATAGTATTTCATAACGATTTATTTACTGTAAAAATACCCCTTGAAATGGGTGGAAACTAGTACAAATCCGACATTATAAGCGGAGGTCGCGTTGCATTTTTAAGGGAGCCTGGTTGATTTCTTTTTCAATACCCCGTGGTGATTGATGGGTGAATTCACGGAAATCCCGGATCAGGTGCATCTGGTCAAAATAGCCGACACTGTGTGCGATGGTTGTCCAGGTAGCCTCCGGTCGTTCTTCGTGCATACGGTAAGCTCGGGAAAAGCGTATGAGTCGCGCAAAGTATTTGGGAGAAAGACCGACCCTTTCTTTACAAACCCGCTCGAATTGACGATTGCTGAGGCAGGCAAGGCAAGCAATCTGATCCATACTGCAATTACCACCGGATTGTAGCATTGCCTGCATGGCCTGGTCAAATGGAAGCATCGTCTTTTGGAGAACTAGTTGATCGAGTAGAAATTGTTCTACCAGGCGCACCATTTCGTCGAATCCATTGCAATGCTGCAACTGATCGACCAGTAGTTTCAGGGGCCGGCCAAAAAAATCAGTTGCATTAAAACTTTTATCCACCAATTCATGCAGGGGCATACCCAACAGGCGATACAACCCTGATGGTTGAAAACCTATCCGGATAGCCAGGTGCTCCTGGTGAAGCAGAAGATAAACCGGTTTTGTCTGGGGACCTACGATAACCGCCCTGGGTTGTGGTAAAAAATCCCTGGATGGATCCAGTTGAGCGCTGATAGGGTCCCGCAGGTAAAGGAACAAGGAATTTTGCGGTGTAGGTGGATAAAAGCAGGGAGTAGCTGGATTATGGGAATCAAAAATGGCATGCACCGGCATGATACAGTGAATACTGTCCTGTAAAAGCGGATGAGGTAGGTAGAACCTGTTTTCCAAGCCGGTTGTTTTCAGTAAAATACGAACTAAATACTGATCTTTGCGCCCAAAATTCCCCTTATGAGAGTTGCGATCAATGGAATGGGCAGGATTGGCAGGTTGTTGTTCCGGCGCCTGCTGAACGAGGAAGGTATTGAGCTGGTAGCGGTAAACGATGTGATGCCGGTGGAGAATCTGGTATACCTGTTGAAATATGATTCACTGTATGGACCATTGCATAAGGCAATCAGTAGGGAAGATGGATTGATAATAGTTGAAGGCAAAAAGGTTCATGCATTCCAGGAAGAAGATCCCCTGCGGCTTGACTGGAAGGGGCTTGGCATTGATATGGTACTGGAA
>JALOMU010000340.1 GCA_025455285.1 Flavihumibacter sp. | reverse complement strand
CCCCATTTTTGGTAACGGAGATATTGACTCACCAGAGAAAGCACTTGACTATAAAAAGCGATTCGGTGTAGATGGTATTATGATCGGCAGGGCTGCTATCGGGTATCCCTGGATATTCAATGAGATCAAACATTTTTTTGCCACGGGAGAACATCTAGCCCCTCCCAGCATTGAGCAACGAGTAGATGTGATCCGCAGACATCTTCACAAATCAGTTGAATGGAAAGGACTGGTTCCCGGCATCAATGAAATGAGAAGGCATTACAACAATTACCTGAAAGGATTGCCTAACATCAAGGAATACCGCCTCAAATTGGTAACCTTCAAAACCGTGGAAGAAATTGATGCTGTGCTGGATGAAATCATTCGGGTATACACCGGCTTCCAGTTTGAACGGCGTCAGGTAGAAATGGATAACCTCTCCTACAATTGCGGCTAATCCTTACCGCTATTTACGGCTTCAATAACTGATTTATCCAATGGTGATACACCAGGGGCAAAATAATTGACTAATATGCCCTCTTCATTTAAAAGATATTTGGAAAAATTCCATTCTGGGGCCTTGTTGCACCATCCATTTTCTGCCGGATTCGACAACCACTGAAATATCGGATTTTGGGATCTTCCGGGAACAACACTCGATTTTTTGGCAACCGGAAAAGAAACCCCATAATTCAATTTACAGAATTGTTCAATTGACGCATCGTCGCCCTTCTCCTGTTCTTTGAAATCATTAGCAGGGAAGGCCAGTATATTTAACCGATCCGGGAATCGCTCAAACAACTGCTGCAATTCTTCGTATTGGGCAGTATATCCGCAATCCGACGCAGTATTAACCAATAATACTTTTTTTCCTTTGAATTGTTCAAGCGGCAATTGTTGTCCTCCGGAAAGGTCGACAGTTCGGTTATAGATTGACGTAAGTGGTTTTTTCTCATTCTTATTGGAAAGAACAGCAGCTTTCATCCCCGTCCATTTCCCCAATTTCATCAGGAGTGGATAAATGAATTTCAGTAAGCGTTGACGGCCAGAAAGGAGAGTGTGTTTATTATTCATCCAATTACTTTTTTGTAGAGTGAAAGCTTGCCCTTCATCGGAGGATATTTAATGGAAGGATCAAACCAGGCAGGTGTTTTCATAACAGCTTTATAATGTGTAAAGCAATCAAAACTAAACTTACCGTGTGCAGCCCCGATTCCACTATCGCCACGCCCACCAAAAGGTAGCGCTGCATTAGTAAACTGCCAGGCAGCATTATTTATACATCCGGTTCCCGCGGGTATGTCATGAATCCAATCCTCCTCTTTATCACTGCTGGAAGTAAAGACATAAAAAGCAAGCGGATTCGGATGTTGCTGCAAAATCGCCAGCGCTTCCTCTTTTGTGCTGAAACTAAAAACCGGAAGAATGGGACCAAAAATTTCGTCCTGCATTATTGGTACCGAAAGCGATTCGGGTTTAATCAGGGTTGGTTCAATATAGAAATCACTTTCATCAATGTTTCCGCCATGCAGCAATATTCCTTCTTTTAAATACGATTTGAGCCGGTCAAATTGAGACTTGTTGATAATGCGGCAATAATCCTCTGATTGCTGTGGATTTTCGCCATAAAATTTCCGGATATTTAGCTTGATTGCTTCAACCAGTTTTTCCCGGATCCGCTCGTGCACCAGCAAGTAGTCAGGCGCTATACAGATTTGTCCGGCATTGGAAAACTTAGCAACTGCAATTCTTCTCGCTGCTACTTCGACGTTGGCATCATCTTCCACGATGCAGGGACTTTTACCACCCAGTTCCAAAGTAACCGGCACGAGCTTGGAGGCAGCCATTTCATATATTTTTTTCCCAACTTTAGTACCTCCAGTAAAAAATACATGGTCAAAACGGAAAGATTGCATCATAGCTGGTACCACTTCCGAACCATTTCCAGGTGCAAATAAGATTTCCTGCTGCAAAGCGGTTTCTTCTAAGATTTTGCCCAAAATTTTTTCAGTAGCCGGAGCATATTCACTTGGCTTTGCTACTACCATATTACCAGCGGCTATGGCCCCCACCAGCGGTCCAAGCAACAGCATAAAGGGGTAATTCCAGGGAGCAATAATCAATACAACACCCAATGGTTCGGGATAGAGATAACTTGCCGATGGAAGATTTGCAAGGTTGGTAGAAACTCTCCGCGGACGCATCCATTGTTTCAAATGTCGAATAGCGTGATCAATTTCGGCGATTGTGATACCAATTTCGGTAACCCATGATTCTTCTTTTGATTTGTGTAAATCAGCTTTAAGGGCTGCATAAATTGCCTCTTCGTTTCGAAGAACAGACTGCTTCAACTGTTTGAGAATTTGAATACGTGCTTTATAAGCTGCCAGCAATCCTGATTGAAAGCGCTGCTTTAATCCATCCAGTTGTTCCGGGGTAATATCTGGTATCATACTTTCAAAATACAACAATTGTGTGCAATCCTGGTTCAATCCTGTTTTCAGTACCTTCACCTTATGCTTTCAGATGAACATTTTATGAAACAGGCACTGGCACTTGCTCACCAGGCATTTGATGCCGGGGAAGTGCCGGTGGGTGCGGTGGTAGTAATCAATGATCGCATTATTGCGCGGGGTTATAACCAGGTGGAGCAGCTGAATGATCCAACTGCACATGCTGAAATGATCGCACTCACTTCTGCATTCAGTTTCCTTGGTGCCAAATACTTGCCAGATGCTTCACTTTATGTAACTGTGGAACCCTGCCTGATGTGTGCAGGAGCCCTTTATTGGAGTAAACTTAGCAAAATTGTATGGGGCGCTTCAGATGAAAAAAACGGATTCGCACGTCTTACGCGCGACCAGTCTCCTTTCCACCCGAAAGCCATTATCCGCAGTGGTGTGCTGGCAGAAGAAGCAGCGGAATTGATGAAAAGTTTTTTCAAAGCCAGGCGTTGAATTGATTTTAACAATCCCTTGTTAAGCCCCCAACCCGGTTTATGGTCTATGGAGTATAAAACTCAAGGCCATGAAAAAAATGCTACTCCTTTTTTTACCCCTCGTGCTCGTACTTGCTTCCTGTACGCGCACATATGTTGAACCAAGGCCGGTTATTGATGAACGATACTGGTTAAGCCAGGAAAGAGGGGTGGTGGTTTATAGCGGATTCGACTGTGATTTTTTTGTTGTAGAAACCCGTTACGGATATACTGTGATCCGCAGCTGGGGCGGATTTACACCACTGAGAGGAGCCGTTGTTTACGGTAATTTCAGTCGCTTTGGAGTACAGTCTTTTTACAACAGATCGGAAGGCATCATTCAGCAGGGAAATGTAATTGACTACTGGTTGACATACTGGGATGCCATCGACCTGGCAGATTTTGAATGTAACCCTTTTTAACAAATTGAATCAGA
>JALOMU010000339.1 GCA_025455285.1 Flavihumibacter sp. | reverse complement strand
GTAAGTCCGCGTTCCATACACTCTTCAATAGTGTAACGGGGAGGATCAATGAAATAATCCAGAAACTCCAGCACGAAGATATTCCTGGTGTCGGTGATCGGGAAGTTCTCCTTGAACACCTTAAACAGGCCTTCGTTGTTACGTTTGTCGGGAGTGGTTTCTAATTGAAAGAAGTCTTTAAACGATTGAATCTGCACTTCCAGCAGGTCAGGAGCTTCAGCGAGGTGTTTGATCTTACCAAAGTTGATCCTGGTGTTCTGTTTAGTTGAAGACATATGTATTTTAAACCGGTTTTAAAGTCTTATGCACTGATAATTAGGAATTTACAACTTAATGGCCATATTGTACAATTCCCAGATAGCTATCCGAATATAGTAAAACGGACGGCAAAGGTAGCTTATTTAATTCAAAAGCCAAAAGGTCCCAGCTTTTTTACCACCCGGTCTCCCACTTTTCTCCCCTGCTCCAGTCCGTTTACTATGGCCGGCCGGTAATGGATACCTCCATACAGCCGGGAAATGGCAGCTTCTTCACTGGCTTTGTGAAAAGAGGAGAATGACCTGTCCGGCAGCCCATAAGGCCGCTCAGTATCATCTACAAATGCAAAATTATCGCCATATAATTTTGTCAGAACAGTAGCGGCTGCGCCTGATACTACACTGTGCCCGCTGGGGTATTCCGGGAAGGGAGGAGTTTGAAGCAGGGGCCGCCAGTTTTCATCAATATGACTATTAATATAGGTCTCCGGGCGGATTAGCTGGCTATTGTACTTTTCTTCCCAGCAACTGATAAAGGCATCAAAGATGGCGATGGCTGTTAGTGCATAGGCTTTGGAGGCATCACTGATAGATTGGGATTGCATTCTACTGACCAGTCCGGCAATTTGCATCCAGTGGCCACCCGGACTAATCTTCTTGGTAGCAAAATTCAGGTGCCCCTGCATGGTAATATGGAAGGGATTGCAGTCCCAGAAGGCAGCAATCGCTTTTTGTTCATCAGTTAAAGATGTGCAGACGGTGTAAACTTCCAGGGCTTCTTTATGGAAGGTGGTTCCGGGTTCAATAGAAAATAAAGTGGCGGATTGAGGTCTGAAAACAGCTGCACTGTCCAGGGTGAGGCAACGGATCTGTTTCCAGTGGGGTTCAATGGCTGCGATATAACCGGGTGGTGTGGGCAACCAGGAGCCGGGTGTTTTCTTCAACTGATAACGACGGATGGCCCGGGTTTCTTTATATCTGTCTTTCGATGCCCAGATCAGGATACTATCAGCAACTTGTTTGACTGCCTGAAGAGAGGTAGCAAGCAGTTTTTCTGCTTTCCGGGCTTTTAGCTGAGCCTGTATCAAAACCTGCATGGAATCCGAAAACCGTTCTTCCGAAAACAGGAACTGCCGGCCAGTAATGCGAAAAGCTTCCAGGCTGGCAATAACAGGATCAATGGTTCCTTTGATTTTGGGGATGGCAGGAAAAGCAGGAAGCTGTCCGGAAAAGGAAGCACCCTTATTGGCACCTGCTGCAACCAGTGTTTCATAGGCAGCAAGATGTGGATAGAGATAAATCCGGCTTGCAACAGGAGGAGAAAAAATATCGTGCACGATAATTTCAGTAAGATAATCCTGCGCTTTATGCAAAGCTGCGGCTTCAACGGTTTTGTTGCTTTGCGCGATGCTGGCAAATCCGGTGAAAATGATTGATACAATTATAAGTACAGGCTTCCTCATGGTGTATTGATTTTTAGAAGCTGAACTGAACCATTATTGGAAGCAGTCACCAGGATTGGATTTGCAGTTCCAGCATTCAATACTCTCATTTGCCTCAGTTCTCCTTTTAGAAACACTCCGGTTTTCATAGGAGATATGGGTTCAAAGCTTCTGTTGCCGGAATTTTCGAGTAGCTGACCATAACTGGCATCCGACTGACCAAATTGTACACGATAGCCTTCAAAATTTCCTCCGAGGTAAATATCCGGGCGACCATCTTTATTCCAGTCGAGCACGATGGCAGCCTGCAGGGATGATATCTGTGCCAGTTCAGGAAGGGCTGTGAATTGCCAGGGTTGCGATCCTTCATTCCAAAGAATGCCGGAAGCAAAATTGTTGACTTCCATGTGATGCAGTTTTTTCTTTAGGGAAGCAGGCACGATACCATCCAGTTTCACATCCGCATAATCTTTATAATAGACGAATTTTTTACGCATAGGCACTACCTGTTCCAGCAATTCATCCCTTGATGCGATGGGATAGGATTGGCCATTTATGTAGTGGGTTAGAATTGGATCCAGGGTACCGTTCTGATCAAGGTCGGTAGTGAACAATTCAACCGGCTCGGCTTTACTGGCACGTATTTGCAGATTGGTTCCGGCATTGCCCAGGATAAAGTCCAAATCTCCGTCGCCATCCAAATCAGCAGGTGTGATAGAACGCCACCAGCCTGAAAGATTATCAGGAAGTTGAACTTTAGCCGGGGTCAGTTTCCCATTTTGATTGGCGATTAACTGAACCTGCATCCAGTCACCACCAAGGAGTAATTCGGGGTATCCATCCCTGTTAGTATCCGTCCATTGTGCAGCAGTAACGGCACCGGGTTGTAAAAGAAAATCATATTCAGGGGTGATATCAGTGAATTTCACTGCACCATTCTTAGTGTCATTTCTGAGCAGGTAGGATCGGTCTGCCATTGGGAAAGATCCTGGCTGGTACATCCCTCCCACCCAGATATCAGAATCTCCATCGTTGTCAAAATCCGCAATGGCCAGTGCCTGTTTGGGACTCAGCATGGAAGGTAATGCAGAAGTTGATTTAGTGAAACCTCCCTTACCATCGTTGATGTATAACCGATCCTGGTACTCCGGAGACTCCGGGGCATATTCATTACCACCACTCACTACATAGAGATCAAGGTCGCCATCGCCATCTGCATCCAGGAAGGCTGCCTGTACATCTTCTGATTCCTTATCCGCGATCCAGGGACCAGGGACCAATTCAAATTTGTAATTGGCCTTCTGAACAAATAAGGCAGCAACCTGACCGATGGGTGTACCTATGAAAATATCATCCAGTCCGTCTCCGTTGACATCTCCGGAAGCCAGTGCTGGTCCCATACGGGATAACATATAGGGCAAGAGGGTTTCATCTTTAAAGTCGATGAAATCATTTTCCTGGTGTTTGAATTTGATACGCGATAGTTCTGTGATATCCTGTAACCAGGTTTTTTTAGGAAGCGGAATAAGTGCCCCGGAATTGCTCTTTGTGTTGGGCTGAGAAAACTGGAGCAGCTGATTTACCTGGAGATTGGTGTGAATGCTTACGGAACGATCGGGCCAGCGGATGGTAAGAGTATCAATTTTGGTGGTGGCCGGCATACCAAAATGGATGCGGTAAGATTGTGAAGACTGATA
>JALOMU010000338.1 GCA_025455285.1 Flavihumibacter sp. | reverse complement strand
CAGCACCAGTTGAAACAGTAAACTCACGCATTTCTTCACCAAATCCGCCGGGAGCATCACCGAAAGAACTAAACCAGCTGCTTACAACTGATTTGTTACGGTAGTTTACCAGTCCGGCTGAATCACCTACATTCGGAGGTGTAGGTACCAACAGTTTGTTCACATCCATTCCCACTGTAATCTTATTGTCCTCATCAAACACTTTGGTATAAGCTACTCCTAAGCCGAGGTTGGCCGGAATGAAGTCTTTTTGTGTAGCATCAGATGTATAGCCAATTTTACTTCCAAGGTTGGTCAGGGTTGCACCTGCACTGAAACCATTTCCGGCTTCATTCTGCCCATTGTAATAGAAACTCAGGTCACCTGCAACAGCGCTACCTGCTTTATAGGTATTACCATCAATGGTTTGTCCGGCTGCCAGGTTGGAATGGATATATCGCAACGCAATACCCAGACCTACTTTTTCAGACAGTTTACGGGAATAGCCTACATCAAAGCCCCATTCTCTCGGACGGCCTTCACTGAACACATTACCCAGGTTATCGGTGAACTGAATGCTTCCGAGGTTAAAATAACGAAGGGTTGCAGACAGTGCCTGATCGTCGTCCAGCTTGTAATATCCACTCATGGATCCAAGGAATACATCATTTAATCCCAGCCGTTTTAACCAGGGCGTATAGGTTAAACCTACCTGGAATTTGCTGGTATTAAAGGGGGTTTTTGCCAGGTTCCAGAAAGGCGCATTGACATCCGGTGAGGTAGCAATTCCTACTTCACCCATGCCACCTGCTCTGGCATCCGGAGAAATTCTAAGAAATGGAACCGCAGTTGTTACTACGTTGATGGGCTGTACATCCTGTGCATTCAGTTCACTCATCGCCATACAGCCAATCACAAACGATAAGGCCAGTTTAAGGGACTTTTGTTTCATTGTATTGAATCTTTCAAGTTTAAATCGGGAAACGGCCGGATACGGGCCCATAGAATAAAAAACTTACCCTGTGGAGGCACAGAAAGCCTGGACGTTTCAATAATTAGTTCGGGTAAATTTTTTCTATACGCGGCGAAAATAGTGATTAATAAATAATTCGTTTAAAATCTGATTAACTGACGGGATCTGATGGCAGTCTGGCCATTTGCTGAACGCAATACCAGCCTGTATACATAGATCTATACATAGATCCCATTAGGAACCGGAAACCCTTGCTGGTTCCGGCCATCCCAGTCCATGTAGGAACGGTTTCCACTGGCAATTATTGTACCGTTTATTATTTTGATGAGTTGCCCCTGCAGTGAAAAAATCTCTACCAGAGCCTGTATTGGCAATTGGTTCTGATTATGTGTAAAAACAAACCGAACCCGGTCCCGGAAAGGATTTGGCCAGGCTTCCAATGTCTCCACTTCCAAAACTTCCGCTGCTCTAACCCGAAAACTGAGTTCCATTTCGGAGCTGTTATTCAAGAGGTCCCATGCTTTTATACGAAGCCGATGCCAGCCATCATTCAATGCAGGTAATTGAAACCGCAAGCTGCCCGATTGATAGGTATTCGCATCTGCTTCAAAAAATGAATTCAGAATAAAAGGCTGGTCTTGCGCATCATCCAGCACTACGCTGATATCATGCCCGAATCCTCGCCCCAGTACATTGATGCCGGAAGGATCAGACAAGCGCAACACCAAAACTGGCCGGTCGCCGGTCAGATCCCCCGAGCGAAACAGGCTATCATTCAGAAAAGCTTTGATAACCGGGCCTTCCCTGTCTGCCGGAGCCGGATCAGAACCTGCCAACACCAGGTTGCTATAGCCGCCCTGGGCATCAGAAAGACTATCTGCGGCATAATACAAAATCCTCATATTCCCTTCACTGTAATCAATATCTCGGGGGATAAGAAACGCAAATTCAAACTTTCCATCAGTAACGGAAACCTGTCCCCGGTAAAGCGCCCTGTCCTGCACTCTAAACCTGGCCGGCGGACTACCCGGATCATTTCCCAGGGTGGATTTTTCATAGGGCTGATCCAGGACTACCGGAAAGACCCAGCCATTAAAATTGTTAAGGGGTTGTCCAAGGGAGTCGGCAATCAATCCACTCACCCGAACTTCCTGCAGAGCCTTTACGGAATCGGCTACCTGGCTGGCAGATTGTCCGTTAATGTGCGTGGTCAGCACCTGGTGTCGGGGGAATGCCAATGTGATGGCTGGATCTCCCAACAAGGTAAACTTGAGGTTATTAAACAGATCACCAGAGTTGGCGAATGTTTTGTTTTTGGCATCCCTGGCCGCTTCTCCCAGTGTTCTATACCTTCCGTCCGGCAATCTCTGGAGTGCGGTCTCCATATAATTGGTATTGAGAATCCGGTTGCTGTAGGCAAAAACCAGGCGGGTGGTGGTCATGAGGGCAATCGCGCCGGCATTGGGTTTAGTGAGCAGGTACTCACCAAGGGAGTTGATGGTAGGATTGTCGAAAGGGGCAAAATCACAGGTTGCAGTCACAAAGAGGGGTAGTCGCCCATTTTGCTGCCATCCATCCACGATGGGTTGCTCCAGGATTACTTCATCCGCCAGGCGGCGGAAGCCACCGTGACCGGTATAATTCCAGATCAGGGTACCTTTTTGCATCTGGTCGCTGATGGCCTGATTGACCTGTGGATAACGACTTCCTGCTGCATCACTTTCCTGGGGATAGGCATCCAGGTAAATCTTTTGTTGCTGAAATCGGTCATTCACTCCGGCAGCAGCCTGTGTGATGGTTTCCATATCCTGGAGATGCAGGTTTCCATCTTCATCATCGGCGATAAAAGTCAGTTCATTGCGCCAGGCACCCCTGCCGGAGGGATCATGATAGGCAATTATTTTATCTATGTATTGATTGGCTACTGAAACTGTTGAAACCGGAATTCTTCCAATGGCGATATCCAGTTGATTGGTCTGCAGGCTGCCATTGATGTTTTCTCCATCATCCAGGAAACCGAAATAATCATCCGAAACATAGGTACTCAGAGGATCCAGCGAGAAGCTGCTCTGAAAGGAGGGAATCCCGCCCGAACCTGGTGCCACCCTGTTTTTGGGATCAAAGGAAGCATCTCCGAAAAGCAGTAAAAACCTTGGGCCATTTCCTGAGCTTCCACCCGAACGGTCGTACTGCATTTTTACAAAATCCCGGATGGCAGTTGGATCCGGTACCCCTGCGGAAAACTCATGATAAATGGATTCCACCGGAACTACCTGGCAATTCAGTCCATCGTGTTGGCGATGCCAGTCGGCCAGGCGTTGTGCCGGTTGTTCCAGGCCCCTGGTAGTGATGATAAGCATATCCGCAGAACCAGAACCATGCAGATCCTGGTTGCTGACAGGTCCAACCCGGGTTACAGTTGGCAAGGCAGCAACCGGATCAAAAACCAGGTATTCTTCCGGGTATTCATGCAGATCTGTGAAACTCAGCCTGTTGCCTGAAAACTGAGGGCTCATTTGCATAGGTACCAGGTCATTGGAAAGCTTCCAGATCCTTAAAGCTGTATTCGCATTGGTAATTTCATAACGGGCCACTCTGCCGGGGCCTCTTCCCTCCCAGGTTCTGAAAGGAAAGGGCTGGCCGGCCCATTCCAGCCTGCAATCCGCCAGCAACTGGAAACGATTCAACCAACCAATCGCTGAAGCATTGGAGGAAGTAAAACGAAGTGTCAGATTAGTAGCTGTCGGCGGCGTGAATTCTGCCTCCAGCCTGCTTTCCCGCGCAAACAGATCAAAACTGGAAGCGCTTACCGGGGCGATGGTATGGGTACTGAAAACTGTACCATTGGCCAGCCATTCAAAGCCAACAACGCTTCCAACTGAACGGGCTGCCACGGTGGAAGAAAATTTTACTGTGCTACCGGCAACAGGCTGCGGCAGAGCAACCGGCAATTGCAGGGGCTGGTTAGACTCTGCCAGGAAACGCTCCCCATACCATTCCTGGCCACTGGAAAGCAGGTTGAAGAGGTCTTTTTCATACCAGAAGCGGTATTGAAAACCTGAAATTGTATGTGTTGCAGGGGAAGTGATTGGAAGAGCCGGCTCTACCCTTTTCCCTGAACCTCCTCTGGTTATATAATAATAAACGGTATCAGCATAGATATTTACCTGATGCGTGAACACCTGGCGAAGCGTATCTGTTAACCAATAATGTGGGCCGGCAGTGTAGAAGAGGAGAAAATCGTTGGTTTGTAGCTGTCCATCGCCTCCGTCTTCGATTTGGATGGCTAATTCAGTAAGGTCATCGGAATAGGGGCCACCGGGGGCTTCTGAGAGGGGAAAAGAGGGTCTGCCATAGAGCCGCAACTGGCTGGAGGGCATTGGCAAGGAGAAGCCCATCGCCTGCAAATCCGTACCGCTGATTTTATGAACACCTGCCTGTGTGGTGGCTATCCGATACCATTGTCCGGTTGCCAGTACAGAATGCGAAGAGTAGCTTCGCTGTGCATGCAGCAACAAAGGGGAGGTAAACAAACAGGTGAACCAGGATAAGCACGCGGAGGTAAAACAGCATGGTTGATCAAAAATAATATAAAGCCTTGCGGATTTAAGATTTTGGCAAGAGTATTGATTGCTTTATCTGATTATATTCGCATTTGGTCGAAGAAAATAACACAATAATAGATAAACTGTTCCGTTATAACTGTCTAAAACCAGCTTAAATGGCTATCAATATGAACTGGAAAAACCTCACAATCCTTGTATCCTGCGCCGCCATGGTGGCTTCCTGTAAAAACGGGAAGTTATTCGGCAAAAAAACCGAAAAATCGGACGTAACCGGTTGGAATTATAATGACAAAAACCAGGGAGGCTACCAGGTCTCCAAAGAGAAAGAGCAGAGAACCGGTCCCGGTCTCATTTTTGTTCAGGGTGGTACCTTTACCATGGGTGCAACTGAAGAAGATGTAATGGGCGACTGGAACAATGCCCCCCGCCGAGTTACGGTGAATTCCTTCTATATTGATCGCACAGAGGTTGCCAACGTTCACTATCGCGAATACTTATACTGGATCAATACTGTATTTGATGGAGATGAGCATGCTCCAATCCGCAATGGTGCACTGCCTGATACGCTGGTTTGGCGCAGTGAGCTGGCTTACAATGAGCCGATGGTTGAATATTATTTCCGCCATCCTTCTTACAATTATTATCCTGTGGTTGGTGTAACCTGGAAGCAGGCAAATGATTTCTGTCTCTGGAGAACTGACCGCGTGAACGAGCTGGAGTTGATTAAAAGAGGTTTTATCAACGACAAATCACTGAAGAACATTTCCGGTATTGCTGAAGAAAACTTCAATAC
>JALOMU010000337.1 GCA_025455285.1 Flavihumibacter sp. | reverse complement strand
TGGTAGAGTTGTTGAATCCACGGGCAGTAGTCCCTGCAAACCCACCTCCTTCATCATACAAAGGCAGAAGAGGATTAATTGTAAGCGCAAACATGATGTCGTTCTCACCCTGTGGTCCACCGATATTAGGGTTTTCCCGATAAGTAAACTGGAAGTTTTGTCCTAGGCGAATATGAGAACCAATTTTATACTCACTATTCAAACGCAGCGTATACCTCTTAAGAAAAGTATTCAGTACCGTTCCCTTTTCATCGTAAATACTGAAACCAGCATAATAACGGGCGTTTTCATTACCACCACTCAGTCCGAGTGTATGGTTCTGAATCCGGCCGGTTTCAGTTAATGCACCATACCAGTCTGTTCCTGCTCTATTGGCGCGAATAACCTGATAAATTGGTCCTTTATCAAAATTGGTGTTGTATCGCGCAGGATCGAGCCTGGGATCACTGGGCGATAAATTACTTAATCCAAACTCATCCCCTACTTTCAGATAATCAGGAATTACTGGGTTGGCTCCACTACCATATTGGGGGTGGGTCAGGGGCTGGCCTGCATTGCGTAATGCGACCCAGGTCATATCAGCCTGTTGCTGGGGAGTAAGAAGATTTAACCCTTTTCCAGGAACAGTAGCACCGTAAGACATATCATAGGTAACACGAATGCCCTGACTGGATTTTCCTTTTTTGGTAGTAACCAGGATCACACCCGCAGATGCACGGGCACCGTAGATAGATGCAGAAGCCGCATCTTTCAGTACAGTCGTGGACTCAATATCATTACCATTCAGGAAGTCAATATTATAAGTGGGAACTCCATCCACTACATAAAGCGGATCGTTTCCACCAGGAGTAAAGGAACCAAAACCACGGATCCTTACCTGGCTTACGGTACCCGGCTGTCCGGATGTAATTACAGTCAAACCAGGCACACGACCCTGGAATTGCTGTTCTACGTTACCTGTCTGAACCGCTGCCAGCTGCTCCCCTTTTACGGTAGAAACAGCACCAACGATGTTCTTACGCTGCTGGCTGCTATAACCGGTAACAACCACTTCACTCAAACCAGAAATATCTTCGTCGAGTGTAATATTAAGGTTCGTGTCATCTCCAACAACTACTTCTTTGGTTGTAAACCCTACGTTCGAAATAACCAGTGTATTCCGTCCGGCAGGTAAGGTAATACGGAAATTTCCCTGTTCATTTGTAGCTGTACCTACTGTGGTGCCTTTTACCGTAATGGTGGCACCGGGCAATGGCTGGTTGGTTTTGGAAACCAGTTTGCCCGAAATGGCCTTCTGTGCCTGTGCACTGAGAGAAGCCATGAGCAATAAAAACGTTAGAAATTTGCCCAATAAGGGCAGGGTAATTTTTTTTGGCATGAGCAATCAGTTAATTTGGTTTTACTAATAAGTCTTAGAATAAGACTCCATGAATTTAACATTTAGATAAGAAGCGCCAAAAAAAATGTTAATAAAGTATCAATTTTGGTTAATTTGTATAAACAGGGCTATTCTAGATTCAGAAATCATTGTTTAATAATCACTTAGAATAGGTAATCCGGCTTGATTATATTTGCTGTTTAATTAATGCTTATGTTGAAGATTGGTGTTTTTGGTACCGGGCATCTTGGAAAATTTCACCTTAACAACTGGAAAGAAATCGCCGGCGTTGACCTGGTCGGCTTTTTTGACCCCCATGACCAAACGGCAGAAGAAGTCAGTAAACAATATGGAATTCCACGCTTTGAGGATCCTGTAGCCCTGCTCCAGGCCATTGATGCCGCGGATATCGTGGCCCCTACTAACTTTCATTTTGAACTCTGCCAACTGGCCATCCGCAATGGGAAACATGTTTTCGTGGAAAAGCCCCTTGCCAATACCATGGATGAAGCCAGGGAACTGGTTAAGCTGGTAAAGGAGTCCAATGTTAAAATGCAGGTGGGGCATGTAGAGCGATTCAACCCTGCCTACCTGGCTACCAAAAACCTGAAGCTGAACCCGATGTTCATTGAGGTACACCGCCTGGCCCAGTTTAATCCAAGAGGCACCGAAGTGAGCGTGATCCTGGATCTCATGATCCATGATATCGATATTATTCTGAACATGGTAAAAAGCGAGGTAAAGAATATTTCTTCCAGTGGAGTAGCTGTTATGACCGATACCCCGGATATCGCCAATGTGCGCATCGAGTTTAACAATGGATGTGTTGCCAATCTCACTTCCAGTCGCATTTCCATGAAAAAAATGCGTAAAATGAGGCTGTTCCAGAAGGACGCCTATGTTGGCATCGACTTCCTGAACAAGAAAACTGAAGTGATCCGCCTGAAAGCAGACGCGGATGAAAATGTGTTCGAATTCGATATTGATACTCCCAAAGGTAAAAAGACCATCGCGGTAGCCAATCCATCAGTACCAGAAGTCAACGCCATCAAAAAAGAACTGGAAGAATTCAGGGATGCGATCCTCCATAATACACCTACAGTTGTTTCAGAAGTGGATGGGTTCAGGGCAATGGAAGTTGCGCACCAGATTTTAACCAAGATTCGCCATAACACTATCAATAGTTGAGTCGAAAATCTTCCCAACCAGTTATTTCACCTGCCTGGTATGCATTGAGCGATTACCTGGCAGCCCTGCTTGTCTGGTTTATCTTTTATCTCTATCGCAATCAGCTCCTCGGTTTCCCAAGTATTCAGGATGGCAGACTTTTTTTGAATCCGGGCTTCCGTCAGGGTTGGTTGATCCTACCCTTTTGCTGGGTGCTGTTCTATGCTGTTATTGGTTCGTATCAGTCGCTTTATAAAAAATCAAGACTGGGGGAATTTACCACCACCGTTGTTGCCAGCCTGATTGGATGCATTGCTATCTTTTTTGTGATCCTGCTAAACGATGAAGATAAAAGTCTTGCCTACTATTATAAAACCTTTGCATTTTTCGTACTCAGCCAGATTGGTGTTAGCTTCCTTGGAAGATGGATGATTTTAGAAATGGTAAAAAAACAATTGAGAAAAGGAACTATCAAATTTCCATCCCTACTTGTTGGTGATTCCGGTCTTGCTGCTACTATCTATAAAGCCAACGCATCCCAACTAAGAAAAGAGGGATACCATTTCCAGGGTTATATCGCTCCTGCTCCCAACAGCCTAAGTAAATCACTTACTTACCTGGGCACAGCCGATCAGTTGGAAACCATCATTGATCAATGCCAGATTCAACTCGTGGTGCTGGCGCTTGAATCCAATAAAGAGGCAGACACAGCAAACTATTTGAAACGGCTGAGCGATTTAGATGTAGAAATCAAAATGGTTCCCTCCACTATTTCCATTTTGTCTGGTGCAGTTCGCACTGAAAATATTTTCAGTCCCTTTTTAAATGATATCCACACCGGGTTGATTCCGGCCTGGCAACAGAATATC